>JAYTMQ010000057.1:0-8188 GCA_043728355.1 Bacteroidota bacterium | reverse complement strand
GTTGCATTTCTTCATCATAAAATGACATTTTAACAATCTGCAAAATTTTTCTTACTTGGTTAAAATCAATATTTTGGGTGTCGGTTTGAAATCTTAAATACATATTATACGTTTAAAAAAAAAGCCATTCCATAAAATGAAATGACTTTAAATTAAATTAAAATTATTTTTATTTAAAAGTCTTAACACCAAATTTAGCAGCTTCTGCTTTTGCTCCAGGAATTAAAGCTCTAAGATTAGCAATTCGAGTTTCGTTTGATGGATGCGTACTCATAATTTCTGCTGGAGCTTGTCCACCTGAATTAGCTGACATTCTTTCCCAAATTAAAACAGCATTTTCAGGATTATACCCTGCAATCGCCATAAGCGTCAAGCCAATACTGTCTGCTTCACTTTCGTGATTTCTACTAAAAGGTAACATTCCTCCAACTTCAGTTCCAATTCCGTAGGCTTGCATAATCATTGCTTGTGTTTCTTGACTTTTTCCTCCAACAGCAACTCCAACAGCTACACCACCAAGTTGTTGCAACATACCTGCACTCATTCTTTGTTGACCGTGGTTTGCAAGAGCATGAGCAACTTCGTGACCCATAACGGCAGCCATTCCTGCATCATCTTTCATAATTGGCAAAATTCCAGTGTAAACAACAATTTTTCCACCTGGCATACACCAAGCGTTTACCTCTTTACTTTCGACCAATTTATAATCCCATTGATAATTTTGCAAATAAGTTGGGTTTCCATTAGCTGTCAAATATCTTTCGGCTGCAACTTTGATTTTTGTTCCAATATTTTCGACTCTAATGGCATCTTTTGTTCCAGATATAACTTTATTTTCTGCAAGAAACTGACCATATTGTGCAAAAGCAGATGGAAAAATCTCGCTATCTGGAACCAAAGCCATTGTTTTTTGACCTGTAAATGGATTTGTAGCACATGAAACTACAATTGTAATTATTCCGATTGCTGATAATGCTATTATTTTTTTCATTTCAATTTATTTTATAATTCAAAATTAATGAAATTTTTTATTTATTCTCCAATAATATGTAAAGAAGTGAAGTGTTTATCAATCAAAAGTATATTATCGGTGTTAACTTGAACTTTATCGAATGTTATTTGTTCGTTATCAACATAGATTTTTGCGATTTTGAATGGCATTCCAATAAAATTAATTTTATAATTTTCATAAGAAGTTTCAAATTTTCCTTCAATATGTTTTTGAATCACTAAATCTTTGTCTTTTCCAGTTAATTTGAAAGTTGTCAAGCAAAAACGACCTTTTTTATAATCGTAACCATCTTGGGCATCTTCATAGACAACCGAAGTTTCTTTTCCTAATTTGAAATATAAATCCAAAGTCAATTCAGTAATTTCTAACTCGCCAACATATTGTTGCACAGGATATTTAGGAATCATTGCGCCTTCTTTTACAAAAACCGGAATTTCATCATAATGTGTGTCAACCCAAGTTTCTTTTCCGCCAGAAATAAATTCATTTGTCCAGTAATTATACCAATTTCCTCGTGGAATATACATTCTGCGACCTAACGAATTGGGCTCTAAAATTGGGCAAACCAAAATCTGATTTCCATAAATAAATTCGTCTGTTCGATAATGCGTTTGAATGTCTTCTTGGTCATAATAAACAATCGATTTCAACATCGGAATGCCTTCTTCGATATATTGCCAAAACATTGTATATAAATAAGGTAACAATTGGTAACGCAAATTGACAAATTTTCTGGTAATATTGATTACTTCATCGTCAAATGCCCAAGGTTCTTGTTCGCCGTGATCGCCCGAAGAATGGGTTCTGCAAAACGGATGAAAAACGCCAAGTTGTATCCAACGTGTGTACAATTCGCTTGTTGGTTGCTCGGCAAATCCGCCAATATCGGTTCCTGTAAAACCCATTCCTGACAAGGACATTCGCTGCACTTGAACGTTGGCAATCCATAAATGTTCCCAAGTTGCAATGTTGTCGCCAGTCCAAGATGATGTGTAACGTTGCGCTCCCGAATAAGCCGATCGTGTAATAATAAATGGTCGTTTTGGATAAGCAAATCGCTTCACGCCGTGGTATGTTGCACGAGCCATTTGCGTTCCATAAATATTGTGTGCTTTTCTATGCGAACAAGGATTTCCGTCGTAATCGTGGCGCACATCAAGTGGGAAAGTTTTGGTTGGAACTTCCATAACTGCGGGTTCGTTCATGTCGTTCCAAACGCCTTTAACGCCAATATCTTGAATTAATTCTTTGAATAAACCAGCCCACCATTCGCGAACTTCTGGATTGGTATAATCAGGAAAATTGCATTCGCCTGGCCAAACTTTCCCTTTCATATAAGGTCCATCGGCACGTTTGCAGAAATAATCTTTTTCTAAAGCTTCATTATAAACCCAATAATCTTTATCGATTTTGATTCCTGGATCAATAATTACAACAGTTTTGAAACCATCGGCGGCCAATTCGGCAACCATTCTTTTTGGATCTGGAAAATATTCCTTGTTCCAAGTGAAACATCTGAAACCTTCCATATAATCGATATCGAGATAAATTCCATCGCAAGGAATCTGTAATTCTCTAAATTTTGCTGCTACTTCTTTGACTTTAGATTCAGGATAATAACTCCATTTGCATTGATGATAACCCAATGCCCAAAGTGGCGGAAGCTCTGGTTTTCCTGTCAAATCGGTGTAAGTTGTAACAACATCTTGCATTTTTGGACCATAAATGAAATAATAATTCATTTCGCCACCATCAGCCCAAAAACTAGTAACATTTCGACGTTCGTGACTAAAATCAAAATAACTTCTAAAAGTATTGTCAAAGAAAATTCCGTAAGTCTTTTTATTGTGCAAACCTATGTAAAAGGGTACACATTTATACAAGGGTTCTTGATCTTTGGCAAATGCGTATTGGTCTGTAGCCCAGTTTTCAACGCGTTTTCCTTTCAAATTCAAATGACTTGCTTTATCGCCTAAACCATAGAAACATTCGCCTTCACGTGATGCTTTGCTCATTTTGACAATATTGCCACCAAATTCGTAACTTTCTTCCCAATGAAAACCCAATTCGTCCTCGAGAATTACGTTGCCTTGCAAGTCAAAAATCGATACTCGAGTATCAACTTTGTTAATTTGGCAAACAACTTTGCTGGTTTTTATATGATAACAATCGGCGTGTTCTTTAAAATCTAATTCGTTATATCCGTGATTGTGTTTCTTATCGATTGCATAAGAAAAGTCGTTACTAAAATATCCTTTGGCTGTATATCTAAAACGTATCATACTGTCTCTTAATACAGTAACTTTTAAAATTACGTTATTGTCAGTATGAAATAAGTAGCTGTCGTTGTCTTTTTCGAAAGAAACTATTTTCGATGGATATAAATCTCCTTTATATTCGAGTTCAGTATTTGTAATCATAATTTAAAATTTTCAGGAAATCAAATATATGTTTTATTGTAAGTTTTGACTTTGAATTTTATCAACATTTACGCAAACGTTATTGTTAATTATATTTAAGTTTTTAATTTAATATTTTTCTTTAGTATTGAATTCAAATATAAAAAGCCAATAAATCCAGCTAATAATGAAGAAATTAGAATTACAAATTTTGAATTATTGATAGTTTCTTGATTTTCGAATGCTAATAATGTAATAAAAATCGACATCGTAAAACCAATTCCTCCAAGAAATCCTGCTCCGAGTATTATTTTCCAATTCAAATCGAATGGAAGTTTGCAAAAACCTAGTTTTACAGAATAAAAAGTAGCCAAAAATATACCTAAAGGTTTTCCAATCAAAAGTCCAAATAATATTCCTAAACTATAATTATCAGAAAATGCATCGAAACTATTCGAATTCAGAATAATAGCTGTATTTGTTAATGCAAAAATCGGCAATATAAAAAAAGCTACTGGTTTATGAAGAAAATGTTGTAAAATATAAGATGATGATTTGCTTTTTCCATTACCAAATGGAATTGCAAAAGCTAATAAAACTCCTGAAATTGTTGCGTGAACACCTGATAAAAGCATAAAATACCACATTAGAGTTCCTAAAAGTAAATAAGGAATTAAGTTTCTGACTTTTAGTCTATTCAAAATTAAAAGAAAAATAAAAATGCTTAAAGCAATTGCCAGATTAGACCAAATAAGAGATTTTGTATAAAATATAGCAATGACTAAAATCGCACCTAAATCGTCGATAACGGCAAATGCAGTTAAAAATATTTTTAATGAAACTGGAACTTTTTTTCCTAATAATGATAAAACTGCTAAAGCAAAAGCAATATCGGTTGCCATTGGAATTCCAGCTCCAGATTGTGTATTTGAACCAAAATTAAAATACAAATAAATACTTGCAGGAACAATAATGCCTCCAATAGCAGCAAATATTGGCAATAAGGCATCTTTAATATTTGATAACTCGCCTTGATAAATTTCTCTTTCTAGTTCTAGACCTATTAATAAAAAGAAAATTGTCATTAATCCATCATTGATCCAAAACTCTAAATGATGTCCAAAAAAATCATTTTGCCAAAATTGAATATAATTTTCTCCAAATGATGAATTTGCAATTAAAACAGAAATCATTGTACAAAACAATAATAAAATTCCTGAAACTTTTTCACTTTCAAAAAAATCTATAAAAAGTTTTGTAATTTTCATTTTTGAGTTAATATAAAACCCTACAAAGTTTTAAAAAACTTTATAGGATTGGATAATTTATAAATTTTAAGAGTTATTTATCCGTAATTTTAAAAACCACAACCGATAATGGCGGCAAAACCAATTCTGCCGAAAATGCTCTACCGTTCCAAGGTTCAGCATCAATTTTTATTGGTTTGGAATTCGAAATACCACTTCCAGCATATTTCACATCATCAGAATTGAAAATTTCGGTTAATTTCCCTTTTCTGGGTACACCAATTCTATAATTTCCTCGAACCACTGGAGTGAAATTGCAAACTACAACAACCGAATCTTTTGGATTATTGCCGTGACGGATATAAGACATAACTGCATTTTGATGATCCGAATAATTAATCCATTCGAAACCATCGGCGTTGAATTGTTTTTCGTGCAAAGCTGGATAAGTTTTATACATTGTGTTCAAATCGGTAATTACAGCTTTTATACCTTTGTGATAACCAAATTCTAACAAATGCCAATCGAGACTTGCCTCGAAATTCCACTCACGTGATTGTCCAAATTCTGCACCTTGAAACAATAATTTTGCACCAGGATGCGTGAACATATAACCGTAAAGCAAACGCAAATTGGCAAATTTTTGCCATTCGTCGCCAGACATTTTATTAGCAATAGATTTTTTGCCATAAACAACTTCATCGTGAGACAATGGTAACATAAAATTTTCTGTAAAGGCATAAGTCATAGAAAATGTCAAATCGTTTTGATGGTATTTTCTATAAACTGGTTCTTTTTGGAAATATTGAAGTGTATCGTGCATCCAACCCATCATCCATTTCATTCCGAAACCCAAACCACCAATGGATGTCGGACGAGAAACCATCGGGAAACTTGTGCTTTCTTCTGCAATTGTTTGAACGCCTTCGAAATTAGAATAAACTGCTTCATTGAAATCTTTCAAGAAACTAATTGTATCTAAGTTTTCATTTCCGCCATAAATATTTGGTTCCCATTCGCCGTCATTTCTTGAATAATCTAAGTAAAGCATTGAAGCAACAGCGTCAACTCGCAAACCATCAACGTGATAATGTTGCAACCAAAAAATGGCATTTGAAATCAAGAAAGAACGAACTTCGTTGCGACCATAATTAAAAACCAAACTTTTCCAATCTGGATGATAGCCTTTTTTTCTATCTGGATGTTCGAAAAGATTTGAACCATCAAAAAATCCTAAACCGTGCGCATCATCTGGAAAATGAGATGGAACCCAATCCAGAATTACTCCAATTCCTGCTTGGTGTAATTTATCGACCAAAACCATAAAATCTTGCGGTTTTCCGAATCTTGAAGTTGGCGCAAAATAGCCAACTAATTGATAGCCCCAAGATGGATCATAAGGATATTCCATTACTGGCATAAACTCGACGTGAGTGAAACCTGTTTCTTTGACATATCGAACTAATTCTTCGGCAAATTCAAGATAGGTTAAGAAATTTCCTTCGGCATTTCGTTTCCAAGATCCTAAATGAACTTCATAAACCGAGTAAGGTTTGTCTAATCCGTTTTTATCTTTTCGGGATTTCATCCACGAATTGTCCTTCCAATTGTAATCTAAATCCCAAACAACCGATGCTGTTCTTGGCGGATGTTCGCAATACAATGCAAATGGATCGGCTTTTTCGGTTTTGATATTATGATTGTTTGATGTTATCAAATATTTGTATGTAGAACCTTTTTGAACATTTGGAATAAAACCTTCCCAAATTCCCGATCCGTCCCAACGAACATTGAGTTTGTGTTCGCCCTCAACCCAATAGTTAAAGTCCCCAATTACATCAACAGCTTTGGCTGACGGTGCCCAAACTGCGAAATACACGCCTTTTACGCCATTGACTTCAAGAATATGTGCGCCTAGTTTTTCGTGTAAACGGAAATGTTTTCCTGCTTTGAAAAGATTGATATCGAAATCTGTTAGAAGGGAATGTGGTTTTACTTGGTTCATATTTAATGCGCTATTTTCTTAATTTTAATTGTCCCTCGACTCCGCTCGGGAAGACAAAAACTAAATGTTTATCAAATCTTGTAGTGAATTCTTACACTTTTGTCCTCCCGAGCGCAGTCAAGGGATTTTACTTATAAATTGAATTAGTTGCATTTCTGCATTCTGCTAATGTTTGCAACATACCAAAATTTCCTTTAATTAATGCTTCTTTCTTGGCTTTTGACCATTTCTTTAATTTTTTTTCAAAATAAATAGCTTGAATTGGTTCGGTAAATTCTTGAAAAAATTCTATAAAAACTGGTCTTGTAGTAAATGTATATGCTTTCGTTAATTTTCCATCATTATGTTCATTTAATCTTCTGTCTAAGTCATTCGTAATTCCAACATACAATGAATCATCTTTACATCTTAAAATATAGACAAAATATAGTTTCATAAATTTAATTTAAAATCCCACGACTGCGCCCGGGAGGACAAAACAATTTAGTTTAATAAGACTTTACAAATTCTAAAATTCTTTCACTTTTTAACAAACAAATTACAGTAAAAAATTTTAATAGTATAAAATTAATTTATACCCCAAGTTTTAATTTCTTCATCTAAATCTTCGGCTGATGTATAAATTCCTTTTGATATTCTTTCGTCGGCTTCGTTTACTAAACGTATGTATTCTTTTTTTAAAATTGGATATCCTTTTATGCTGTATGCAACAATCTCATTTTCGTTTATTTCAGATTCATTTACAGTTATACCACTATTTTTCACAGCAAGAATTTTTGCTAAATCCAACAAAGTTTTAGCAGCTTTTGATTTTCCGTTAATTGTGATTGTTGTCATAATAGCTTTTATTTGTACAAATGTAAAATTTTAAAAATTGAATTTCGTTTTAAAAATAAATTTTCTTTGAATGTTGATGCCTAGCCCTGATGGAAGGGAAAAACATTTTTATCAATTGCCACGGGTTTAAACCCGTGGCAATTGATAAAAATTTGTGGAATGATAGCTAGAAGTAGCTCCAAAAAAAAATTAATACTCCATAATACTAGCTATTCCTGTTAACGGAATTACTGCCCAACGCGGACGAGAATTGAGTTCATATCCCAATTCGTAAACTGCTTTTTCTAGAATACAATATTTTAAAAAGAAATCGATTTCGTTTTTATAACCAATATTCAGGTTGCCTGCTTGGGCAACATCTGTATAAGTTCTCAGGAAAACACCTACAAAATATTTGAACAAGACTTCGCCCGCAGCAAATAATTCTTCTTGTTCGTATGGATATTTGTCTTTGTTATTGAAAATTGTTGCGTAAATGCAATAATGAAATGAGCGAAACATTCCTGCAACGTCTTTTAATGGTGGTTGTTTTACTTTTCTGTCACGGATTGTCGATTCTGGTTCGCCTTCGAAATCGAGCAACCAAAAATCGTCTCCAGAAACCAAAACTTGTCCTAAATGATAATCGCCGTGAATTCGTATTCGTTCGGATTTCATTTTTGTCCAATCGAAATCTAGGAATAGTTTT
>JAYTMQ010000056.1:0-19213 GCA_043728355.1 Bacteroidota bacterium | reverse complement strand
TCATTCGTTCGGTAACTGATACGTGCATAAAAAATGGACAAAATATATTGTTTGCTTTTAAAACTATCGCTAAATTGCAGGCTGAATAGTTACAATTTTTGCAATAACTTAATTACCAACAAATTTTTTAAATTTAGAAGGATTTTTTTTATTTATCCAAAATAAATTCTTGTAAAAAAAGGTTTTTTTTATTTACTCAAATTTATAATAACTTTTTTTGAAATAAATAATTGTAAATTAGCAACTCAAAAAAAATCAATTATAAAATGAAAAAATTATCATTTCTAATCTTGTCAATAATAAGTTTGAATGCTATGGCACAAAATGTTATGTCGCCAGAATTACTCTGGAAACTAGGTAGAGTTTCGGTTCTTGGAATTTCTAAAGATGCCAAAAACATAGTTTATAAAGTTTCGTATCCTTCGGTTGAAGAAAATAAATCGAACTCCAAATATTTTACAATTCCAGTTTCTGGAGGAAATGCAACTGAAGTAACTTCTACAAAAGATTTAGTTTTAGACAAAAACATTTCGCCAGACGGCAAATATTTGGTATATAATGAAGAAGTAAAAATAGATAAAATTCACGGAAAAGATTATTATCCAGAACTCGAAAAATCGAATGTACAAATTTATAACGGTTTGGATTACAGACATTGGGATACTTGGAATGAAGGCAAGTTTAACCACGTTTTTTATAAAGAAAACAAAGAAAATTCAATTGGAACTGATATTCTTGGTACAGAAAATTTCGATTCGCCTCAAAAACCATTTGGTGGAGACGAAGATTACATTTGGTCGCCAGGAAGCAAATCTATATTATATGTATGCAAGAAAAAAGCTGGAACTCAATATGCAATTTCGACCAACACTAATATTTATGAATACAATCTCGAAACCAAAAAAACCATAAATCGAACCGAAGCTAATTTAGGATATGATATGAATCCTGCATTTTCTACAAATGGAGAATTGGCTTATTTGCAAATGAAACGAGATGGTTACGAAGCAGATAAAAACGATATTATAGTTGATTTTAAAGAAATAAAATTGAATCTAACTGCGGCTTGGGACGGAACAGTCGATAGTTTTTTATGGAGTCAAGACGGCAAAAAAATCTATTTTGTAGCACCAATCAATGGTACAAAACAACTTTTTGAAGTTGCATTTAATAATATGACAAAAATAACTTCAAAAGTTATTCAATTAACTGATGGTGATTATGATGTAGCAGATATTTTTGCAATAGTTGACGGCAAAATTATCGTGACTCGAACAGATATGAACCATGCTGCCGAGATTTACTCATTTGCCTTGAGCGAAAAAAAATGGACTCAAATTTCGAATATCAACACCGAAATCTATTCTAAATTGACATTGTCAAAAACCGAAAAAAGATATGTAACCACAACCGATGGCAAAAAAATGTTGGTTTGGGTTATTTATCCTCCAAATTTTGATCCTACCAAAAAATATCCAACTTTGTTGTTTTGCCAAGGCGGACCACAATCGCCATTGACTCAAAGTTATTCTTTTAGATGGAATTTTTCGTTAATGGCATCGCAAGGATATGTTGTTGTCGCACCAAATCGCCGAGGAATGGCTGGTCACGGTGTAGCTTGGAATGAACAAATTTCTAAAGATTGGGGCGGACAAGTTATGAAAGATTATTTGTCGGCAATTGACGATGTTGCCAAAGAAAAATATGTCGATAAATCTCGTTTGGGTTGTGTAGGCGCAAGTTACGGTGGCTATTCTGTGTTTTATTTAGCTGGAATTCATAATAAAAGATTCAAGAGTTTTATTGCTCATGATGGTGTTTTTAATACTCAAAGTATGTTTGGCACAACCGAAGAAGTTTTCTTCAACAACTGGGATTTTGGTGGAGCATATTGGGAAAAATCTAATAAAGTGGCTCAAAAAACTTATACGACTTTCAATCCTGCCAATTTTGTCGAAAAATGGAATACACCAATATTAATTATTCAGGGCGGCAACGATTTTCGTGTGCCAATTGGTCAATCGCAAGAAGCGTTTCAGGCAGCACAATTGCGCGGCGTTAAATCTAGATTTTTATATTTTCCTGAAGAAAACCATTGGGTCTTGAAACCACAAAATGCGCAAGTTTGGCAACGAGAATTTTACAAATGGTTGAAGGAGACGTTGTAATTATTTACTAATCAATAATTAAACCTCGCTTAATTGTGAGGTTTTTTGTTTTATATTTGAATTAAATTTATTTTATAAAATTTAATGTAAAACAGATTGTTAATTAAAAATTAAATTGTTATGTTTGGATTAATTAACTACAAATTACTATGATTCAAATGCTTCCCCGCACCCCGCACACCGCACACCGCAATTTAATAAACTTTAAAATTGTGTTGTTTATTTTATCATTTTTTTTTAATTTTAGTTTGTTGTTTTCTCAAAACAAAGATATTAGTTGTGAATCTGATTATTTTCACTTAAAACAACTTAAAGAAAATATATCTTACAAAGAAAAATTTGAATCAAGTAATGTAAAATGGCAAAAATATGCCATTGAACAACCAGCTAAAATTTTAAATAATCGAAATCCATTATTAACAAGTACAGTAGAACTGTCTGTCGTTTTTAATAACATGACTGCTTCATTAAGTAATGTTCAGTATGACAATGTACTTACAAATTTAAATGGAATATTTACGGGAACAAATATAAGTTTCTGTAGAACAAAAAAATATGCTAATGGTGATAATTATCCTTTATCGTCATATAATCACACCACAACTATAAATTCTTTCTTAAGTTCGGACGATAATGCAATAAATATAATAGTACAAAATTCATTATCACAAAATCCTACAAGGTTTCCAGCATTAAACTATATAAACATTTATATTGTCAATGAAATTGTTGGTTCCACAGCTGGTTTTGCCTACATGCCATCAGCACATGGTAACATAACCGATGGTGTTTTTATTGAAAGAGAGTGGCTATTGGGTTCAAATTCAAATGATATAAAAATATTGGCTCATGAAATGGGACATTATCTTGGTTTGTTTCATGTTTTCGGAATTTGTAATCCTTCGACAATTGCTTTACTTGACAATGCTGGAACAAATCCATGTTCATGTGATAATAACAATTGTTTATTTAATGGAGACATGGTCTGCGATACGCCACCTAGCATGCTCAATCAAACAATTCTTTCCCCTCTTAATAATTCATGCCATACGGATGCTTTAGCTACTATTCACGATAATTTAATGCCTACAACTGATATTTCAGATGATAAGACAAATTATATGGATTATAGTCCACAGTCTTCTCAAAATCATTTTTCGCCTGGTCAGATATTGAGAATGCAATTTATGATTGATCCAGTTTCTGGTCCACGAAAATCATTATTGGGTGTTGCAGCTTGTACTGATTGTTCTTTGATGAATGGTTGTGTTTTTAGTATAATCCCAAATATTACTTTTCCTGCAACTGACACGCGACACACTATAAAACAAACATCTGCGGGAACGCCCCCAATAATTTTTACAGCCAATAATTCGGGCTGTCCAAGTGCAACTACTTTGGCTGGAATAACCTATTCATGGTCATTAGTATTATTAGGTCAAACTGCAGGTGCAGTAATTGTGCCTACAACTTTAGGAGCAACATTTACATTACCAAGCAACCTGATTGACGGAAATTATCGATTGACTTTGACAGCTGGAATAAATGCTAATTGCAGAGAAAATGTTATTTATAATTTTATTATTGAGCCAGTAGCTGGAGTTTGTAATTTTAATTTACCATCTAGTAATTCAGACTGGACTGGCTGGGATAGGATTTCATTTCAAAATGGATGGCAAATAACAAATACAAGTCCTCCTTTCACTTATGCAAATGGCTCAATTCCAAATACGCCTGCTATGTCAAATTTCGATGCGTCTGGATTTGATATTGTACCAATTATTAGTGGACAATTAACAAATGGAGATGCTAATTTTGCAGCAGTAACGCTACCGCCAACTGCCAATATAGCTAAAGTAATGCGGGTGGGTCGAGTCATGATTCTTGGCGATACTAGTTCTGGAAATGCCTATTATGCAAAAGTTAAAATAACCGTAAATAAAAATAATTGTAAATACAGAGTTTGGTATTTAGATGCTACTGATGGCGATTATGCTAGTCCTAGTTTTCAATTACCTTCTTATTACACACATGCTGGATTTGGATTGATAAATGCATATAAGTTTAATAGTCCAGTAAACGCTGCAACTGCGAGTTATAATTCAGAAATGGGTTTAACTGAAAATGGAAAAACTTTGTTAGCCGGGGGTTATCATCCTAATGATTTTTTATCAACAGGATTGAATTCACCTTTATCTGATTATTCTAGTGCATTACCACATAAAACACTTAATTGGAAATTTTATGATTTAGATTATAGCGAATTTGTTAATTTTACACAAGATACTGAAATTACACTTACTTTTTTTGCACACTCCAACTCTTCTGCATCTGCATTGCAGAAAGCTTATGCCTATTATGGAATAGAATGTTTAGGTGGTGGCACACCTATTGATTTTGATTTTAATGTTACAGATCAATCATTACCCTGCATGTCTCCTGGAGATTCTGCAATCATTGGGATTAATCTTAATTATCCTAGTTATGTACATACTACTTCAGTGCCCAACTATAATCCAGCAGCTAATTATGTAAATATTAAAATTTTTAGAGAATCTAGTATTTCAGGAATATATAATACTGTTGCTGAACCAGGGTTAAGTTTAGGTGCTTACAAGTATATTTTGACATTACAAAGTACCGATGTGCCATTTGTAAATTATAGAATGGTATATAAAACTTGGCACAAAACAATTATAAAAGATTTTAAGGTTTTTGTAGGATTTTACAATCATATAGTTGTTTGCACCGATGGAGGTCAAATAGATAATAATCAATACGAACCTGATCTTATAAACGGCGATATATTATTGTGTGGAACAGATAATTTGCCAATATTAAAGCTAACAAATACTTGTATTCCTTCTTCTTTAAATCCAACTTATAAATGGTTTAAAAATGGTATTTTAATAGCAGGTGCAAACAACTCTGATTTGCAATTAACAAATTATACCTACGATATAAATAGTTGTTATACCTATTTAAGAAAAACTTTTTTTAAAGAACCATATTGCAATAATGACGATTTTGTAATCAGTAAAGAATTTCATGTATATAACAAACAAACACTTTTTTTTAACCCTAATAATATTTCCGGAAACAATATTTGTTATGACGGAAAGTATAGTTTAGATTTTAATTTGAGTTTATCTACATATAATAGCTGTATAATTCCAAATCATTTCATTCCAAATCCGTTACCTACCAATAGTTATCAATTTGAATTAATAGATATAAATACTGGTTTAACTTTAGCAAATCCAATAAATTTCAATTCTAATACTCTATTTGGCGGTGGTTTAATTTTTAATAATTTGCATTTTGAGTTTGATAATATAACTGGTGGCGTAGCTTTATTTACACCAACAATAAGTAATAATCTTTTTCAAGTTGGTTTAAAGTTAACTTGCAACTATCTTGATTGTTTATTTACTAAAACAAGAAATAATATTTATAAATTCACTATTAACAATTCTGCAATTGGTGGACAAATTAATTTTTCATGTCTAACAAATATTGTTTCAAGCACCAATGACGGAATGACAACAGGCGGTTACGTTTGGCAATATTCTCATGATAGTACTTTTGCAACTGGAATAAATACAATTGCAGGACAAACTAGCGCAACCATTAGTCCATTAAATATAAGTTTACTTGGTTCTTTACCAGTTTACATAAGACGTAAATCTCTTGGAAATGGAATTTGTAGTGCTGAATCTTACAGTAATATTATTAGTATTAATCAAAATCCGGCACCAATCACAATGCCTTCCACTTTTACACAATGTGCGGGTTTGACTAGTCCTTTGCCTTTACAGTCTATCAATCTCATTTTAGGTATATGGGCTCCAACATTTGATCCAAATATAACTAAAACTTATACTTTTACTCCAGCAAGTGGTCAGTGTACTTCTATCGCATCATTACAAGCAATAGTAAATATTTCTAATGGTATTACGGCACAATTTAATACCCCAATAATTTCAATTTGTCAAAATCAATTACCATATAATTTACCCATTAAAGATAGTTTGAATCACGATGGAACTTGGACTTTAACTGGTTCTAGTACTATTATTACTCAGGCAGCACAAACAGGTGTTTATATTTTTACACCTACAGGAAATTGTGGTGTTTCAGCAACACTTACAATAAACCTAAATACATCACCAGCAACAACTTTCAATTTGTTGCCAAGTTATTGTAAAGGTTCGGTTGTACCATTACCACTAAACAGTACTAATGTTATAATTGTTAATGGTATATGGCATTTGAATTCATCTACTGGTCCCAATGTAACTTCAATAAATACTTCAACAATTGGTACGTTTACTTATTTATTTATCGCAAATAGTAGTAATCGATGTTATGATTTTGTTTACAATGTGACAATTACACCTAATAATATTGTTCCAACTTTTAATTTACCATTAAATATTTGCTCAGGTAGTATAGTTCCAATATTACCTTCAACTTCAACAAATACTACCGCAATATCTGGTACATGGTCACCAGCAACTATAAATAATAATTTTTCTGGAGATTATACATTTAGACCCAATACAGGTCAATGTGCCCAAAACACAATCATACATATAGATGTTATTTCATGCGCTATAACTATAAATTGGGGTACAGACGTTAGTTGTCAATTATTTAGTCCTGACCCGGATCCAGAAAAATACATTCAAAGCATTATTGACGGTCCTTGCATTAGGGTTTGCGAAAACAGTACAGTTACTTATGAACTTGCAGGTAACACGTCAAGTATTGCATCAACAGATTGGAACATATTGGGTGGTACAGTCGTATCTTCTAATAATACTCAATGTATCGTGAATTGGAATTCGGTTAATTATTGCGTTTTACAAGGTTTAATACATTTTATTGATGGAACAACAATGACAATAGACAAATGTATTGAAAAATTAAAATCTCCAATAGCTAATTTTGGAATTAATACAGATTTAAATGCTACTGACGTTGAAGTTTGTTTAAATGCACCAATTAATTTTACTAATCTTTCAACAAGTAATGACGGCAATCAAACATTATATTATTCTTGGAATTTTGGAGATGGTTCACCAGCATCTACAGTTATTAATCCATCACATACCTATTATACAATTGGCAATTATGAAGTAATCTTAACTGTTTCTAATGGTTGTAGTTGTTCTTCAATCTATAGACTAAACGTACATGTTGGTTTAGAGAGTGTTCAAATAGATTGTCCAAGCGTTGTTTGTGAGAATAGTATTTCGACTTATTTCCTTCCTGATAGGTATTCAGAATGTAGCGATATTATTTGGACAACTAGCGATGGAACAATTTTACCAACGCACATCGCTAGCAACCAAGTTAGTGTTGATTGGAATCATGTAAATGAAAGTGGTTTTGCTTATCTTTCTGTTTCATCTAATAATTGTATTAAATGCATTGCTCCAATAAAAATTCCTGTTATAAAAACTATTGGAACAATTGTTGGCGAAACAACTATTTGCGCAATAAGTCAGAATACTTATTCATTACCACAATGGCCAAGCACAGTTTTTAATTGGACTTTAGTTGCAAACGGTACAGGAGCAATTTTAATACAAAATTATCAAACCAATGAAATAATCATTCGAGCCAATGAAATTGGAACTATAACTCTTCATTGCAATTATTATAACACTTTATTAAGTTGTGGAGGCACCGCCGAAATTACAATTCTTGTTAAACCTTCTTTAAAATTAGTAGGTAATTTAAATCCTTGCAAAAACATCTCAAATTCTTACCAAATTTTAGACCAGAATAATAACAATGTTTCAGGACTCAATTGGGAAATAAATGGACCAAACAATACAACAATTACAGGCAGTGGATCTCCATTTAATGTAACATTTACTGAAACCGGAAATTATTTGTTCAATATAATTGGCAATGCTGCAAGTACTTGTTACACCTACAACATGATAAAAGTTGTAACTGCTTTGCCTGAACCCATAGCCCTAACAGGTGAGTTAATAGTTTGCCCATCGATTCCAGTAACCTATTCGGTGCCACATTTAACCAATGCAGTAACACATTGGGAAGTAATTGGAGGCATTGTGAGTGGTAATATTTTAACAGGCGACAGCATAGAAGTTTTATTTAATCCCAGTTTAACGACTTATTCAATAAAAGTATGGTACGAAAGTTTGACCTGTAGTTCGGATAAATTAACAACCACAATTTCTAGAGATACACCAGTAATGGTGATTACTGATGGTAATGGCAACCTTAACAATACAATCGAATGTGGCAGTAGTTTACAGTCTTACAGCATAAATAATATCAATGCCGATTCTTATAAATGGGAAATTGTTCCAGTAACAGCTGGTAGTTTGCAAACTGGTCAAAACACAACATCGGTTACTGTGTTGTGGAACCAGAATGTTTCAAGTTTTGCAACACTAAGACTTACAGCTAAAAAATGTGGTTCAGGTTACATAAAAAACTTTAGAGTTACGATAGTCAATACAGCATTAATTAACATTATAGCTCCATCAACTATATGTGCTGGAACTGCTGTAAGCCCAAGTTTTACTTTAAACTATGGCACAATGTTTGGCAATGTTACTTGGGATTTTGGCGATGGAACCCCGACTGTAACATCAACAAGCAATATTGCACCAGCACATACATACAGCAATTTATTGACCGCAAGTTCCACATATAATATTACCGCGACTGTAACTAATCCGAACGGTTGTATATTAGCAGCTATTAAAACCGTACCAATAACAGTTTCGCCAACACCAAATTTTAATTTTACGCCTAATTATGAGTTGGGATACCTTTATTTATGCAATTCAACATTAAATAATCCAGAATTTATTTCGGTAATGAATTTGCAAAGTGGTTTTGGATTTACTAATACCATACAGTGGTACAACGGCACAACACAAGTTAGTGCGGCAGCAGGCGGAAATAGCGCAATATTTAATTTTGCAACTGCCTATTTAACTCATGGCATTGGAGATTATTATGCTGTTGTAACCAACAATTTTGGTTGTTCTAAAACGTCAAAACCAGTTTATGTTAGATATGATTGTAGTCCAAATCCTGGAACACCAATCGGCGGCGGAGTTCCATGTCCTACAACTTGTACAATTGATTTTGATATTATTGAAACTTGTCAAGGCATTGAAGCACACCCAACATTGTTAGGTTGTGCAACAACAAATTCAAGATGGAGTTATATTAATAATAGTTGGTCAACAGGTTATCAGGTAATTACAAACAACAGCAATACATTTGAAGCCAACAAATTTGAACCAGGAGTTTATTATATTGATTTTTATGCCGATTATTTAGCTTGTGGATTTAATGTAACTAATAAAAAGCGCAAAAGTTTCTTAATACCTTACAAGGCTGGTCTCAAGTACAACGCAAGTTGTTCGGGTAGCGGCTACAATGTAACATTAATAGACCAGTCGGTGTATTACCCAACCACTCCAATACAGAACTTTAGTTTTTCTTACGACAATGGCGCCAACTGGTACCTAGGCAATGTAGTGGGTGGTATGCACCAATTGCAATTGAACAACATGGCACCAGGAGTTTACCAAATAGGCATTAAAATTTCAAGCTCCGGTCACGCTACATGCACCAAGTTTTTAACACTTGACTTGCCAGCCATGCCTATTGCCACTTTTACATTTGTTAACAATGCTTGTCAAGATACTGCCATGCAATTTTATGCTGATGACCAAACACCAGGTTTTAGTTACGACTGGGATTTTGGAGATGTTTCACACAACCTGCAACCCAACCCAGTAAAGACTTTTGCTGGGTCTGGTGAAAGACCTGTTACACTAACGGTTACCAATAAATTAGGATGTTTCTCAGTTAGTAGTACTATAAATGTAAATGTAAGACAAGTTACTTTAAATGGTATTCTTGAATTAGTACCCGAAACAGTTTGTCAAGGAACAAATCAATTAATTAAATTTACTCAATCTAGTTCAATAAATGCATTTCAAGCTACTAATTTTGTTTGGTATAAAAACACTAATACTAATTATCCGTTTACATCTGCAATTTTTGCAACTACAACCGTTCCGCAATTGACTGTTACGCAATCAGGGCATTATTTTGTGTATGTGACCGATGCCAATGGTTGTACTAAGTTTGATAACCCGCCAATTACTGTTAAACCTATTACATTGCCTGATGCACCAGTTATATTTGGCAATCCAACCCAATGTAGAGGGTCTAGTATTAATGTGAGTGTACCCGCAAACAACAATTTAATTTATAATTGGACCATCAATGGATTGGCGCAACCTTTATTTTATAACATGAGTACAATTAGTTACACCCCGCCTGATTTGGGTGTTTATGTTTTTGGTTGCACTGCACAAACCTTGGCAACACAAGGCAGTTGCAGCAGTGCAATGGCTAGTTTTACAACAACTGTTTTGGCAGAGCCCAAAATCCCAATTTTAAATTTTAGTAATTCTTCTTGCGACCCCTATTTGTTCGATGTTGTGGTGACCAACCCACAATCAGGAATAGAATATTACTGGAGCAATGGTGCTATTGGCACAAGTACACAATCTACACATGGTGGCGCAATAGAAGTGCGTGCACAAAGTCTGAATTGTTCTGTTACCTCACAGGTAATTCTGCCAGAAGACCTGAGTAGTTTCGAGTGGTATTTTCCGAAAGGATGTTACAGTTTCTGTAAAGAATCTTTCAATGGGTTTGTAACCAACCCAATTTATCCAGTTAAAGCTTGGACTTGGTTTAGTGACGGTGCACCAATAACAAGTGGTACAGGAATAGTTGGAGATTTTAATCAATTCGACCCTCAGCATAGTTATCAATTGTATATAAAAGACGGTTATTGCCATAAAACATTCAAAGAATTAAGTTTCGATTACAAATCATGTCCTTCTTGCGAATTAATTATTAATAAAATTGAGATTAGACCAGTTTATTCAGACACCGATTATGTGTTTTTAGTAGATATTAATATTACAAATCCTTTTGGGTTCGACGTTAATTTTATGTTAGCTGCACCCAATGGCGAAGGGTATTTTGTCAATAGCAATTTTGTGTTGTTAGCGGGTCAACATACTTATCAATTTGTTTTTTATCCGACTAATGGTTTCATTCAGGGTAATGTAATATGTAATTTGCAAGGCAATATTCGCGGTCGTGATTGTTTGACTCAATTAAATATCAATTTCTGTCCAAATTGTCGTCGAAGCAAAAACAATTTCGACAATAATATAGATTTGGTTGATGATTTACTTATTATTGCACCTAATCCAACTAACAGGTCGACCAGTTTGATTTACAGTTTTAGTAACAATTCTGGTAAAAAAAGCATTCAAGTCTATGATTTAATAGGCAGATTGCTTCAAAGTTTCAATTTAGATACCCAATCTGGCACACAAATACTCGATTGTAGTAATTTGGCAGGTGGTACCTATAACATTGTTATGAAAGAAAATGATGTAGTGTTGAAATCCAATAAATTAATTAAAGTAGATTAGTTATTTTGAAATTGATAAAAAGTTAAGATCCTGTTATGGAATATTGTAATTTTTTATTAATTAGTCATTTCTTTGTCATTTCGACGAAGGAGAAAACTCATAAATTGCTCACGTTATGAGATTTCTCCTTCGTCGAAATGACAAAATCTGTAAGTTATAGAATTATGCTATGTAAACAATTTACTTAAATTTAAAAGATTTCGAAATAACTAGGTTTATTATGAGTTTAAAAATATTAAAAAAAATAAAGAAGATATGAGAAATATATTAATTAAAAAAAGTGGTAAATTTTGCAATTTAGACAAACTCAATTTTGTAAAGGGGAGGCAATGTACAAAAATTTTCTTATCCATAACGGCTCCCTCCACTTTGGGGAGGGTTGGGGTGGGGTTTTTCTTTTTACTTACCCTATCCTCAACAGCCCAATCTTGGCAATGGGGCAAGCGGGGTGGTGGTGAATATAGCACAAATACAGGCAACCAACCCGAAGGCGTTTACAGCATTGTGACTGATAGCAATAAAAATATTTATACCCTATCAGTCATAACAGACAGCAACTCTAATGTTGACGGCAATGTTGTGCCATATTATGGTGAATCAGGCGGAAGAGACATTATTTTGTCAAGTTTTGCTTGCGACGGTACTTACAGATGGTCAAAAGTTTATGGTGGTTATAGTATTGGATATGTTAACGAATTACAAATCGATGCACAAAACAATGTTTACGTAACAGGTCGGTTGGATAGTAATTCTAATGTTTTTTATCCACCCCGAATTGGCGATGATTTAATAATCTCGCCGTCAGATCGTAGTAATTTTTACATAATGAAAATTAACAATCTGGGTATTACTCAATGGTTGCACCGACTCTCTCCACCAACAGTAGATTATGATATTGAAAGTAATATTGCATCATTTGGTATTTCAACTGACCCAGCTGGTAATAGTTATTGGTTTGTGAGATTGCCACCAGGCACATTTTGCGACGGGGCATTTACTACAACGTTACCTATAGTTGTAGCTTATAATGCACCTTTATATATTTTAAAATACGACACAAACGGTAATTTTGTTTCAGGTAATTTTTTGAATGTTCAGTTAAATTATACACATGTTAATTTTTATCGAAATCACAATAATGGTAATTATTATCTGTCAGGTTGGAAGGCTTCTAGTTTTAATTCTTGGTTTATTGCTGGACAGTCTATTGGTAATTCTGCATTTGTAGCTTGTCTTGATTCCAATAGAAGTTATCTTTGGCATCAGGAAAATGTAAGTATTAACAACGATAGTGCTAATATGGAAATTTGGGGTTTGGCATTCGACAATCAAAATAATGTTTACGTAGGATCAAGAATGACTTTTCCATATTTAAATCATCCTAGCTCGTTTATGGGTTATGAAAATCCTCCAGGCATTCCAATAACTTTTTTTAAAATTAGTGCCAATGGTCAAACTTTATTAAAAGCAAGTCATGGTTCGTTAAATGTTTCTGCAAGTAATTATGGAAAAATAACTTGCAAAGGTAATAAAGTATCAATTTGTGATAATATTGGGGGTAGTTTTCCTTGGGACAGTCAAACTTTGACCACACCAAATATGAGCAACCAAGGTCTGGTGCCGTTTTTGGCTGTTTTTGATACCACAACGGGTTTATGTACCAACATGAGTTATATTCCCAATGATTTGGGTACACAAGACAATGGCACAGCCGTCGCCATTGACGCATCTGGCGACATCATCATGGGTGGGTCATTTGGCAGTCAGTTGTATGTAGGTGGACAAACGTTGCTTAATTCTGGTGGCGAGACCGATTTTTTTATAGCCAAATACAGCACAACAGCTTGTTCACCACTTGCTGTAGTAACTCAAATAAAACCAAAAAATACAATTATTGCTTATCCAAACCCTGCAAGTAACGAAGTTTCGGTTTGTGTTCAAGAATCTTGCAATTACAACATTTACAGCATTACAGGTGCAAGATTGCAAGGTGGCGTAATTAGTCAAGAAAATAACTTAATAGACATCAGTAAATTGTCAATTGGAGAATATAACATTCAAGTAATTAATGAAGTTGGAAAAATTAATGATGTGATGATTATTAAGAAATAAATAATTTATTAGAAATAAAAACAGATTCATTCCAAACGAAACCTCATTTAGTTATTATCGACTAGATAAGGTTTTTTGTTTTATATTTGAATTAAATTTATTTTATAAATTAATTAATGACAACCAAAAAAACCAATATTCCATTAAAAGTACTGCTTAGTTACATGGCACTGGCAATACTTGTGGCGGTTGTTGGATTTTTATTATACAATCAAAATAAAGTTTTTACAAAAACAGAAACTAAAATTTCGCTAGAAAAAAATAAAATTCTAAAAGTCAGTAATTTATTTTCGAATATATATAAAACCGAAAGTTTGGCTCGAAAAACAATTCAGTCTAGCGATACAACCGATTTTCGGAATTACAACATTCAAAAAGAAGCTTTAAAACTCGAAATCGATTCTCTGAAATTAATGATTGATAACAATTATCAAATAAAATTACTCGACAGCGTGCAGATTTTATTGTTAGAAAAAACAGAAAATATCAAGCAATTAAAAGCCATAAAATCTAAACAAAACGAAGCTGTAGAAGTTAAAAAAGCCATAACCAATATTTCTAAAATGGAAGTTTCGTTGGGCAAACTTCGAATTGAAGATTTCGCATCAGAACCGAAAAAAATGGGCGATTATCAACGAAATGTTTTGTCAAAATACATTGCTTATTTGAATCAAAATATTCCTAATGACAGCACAAATTTGCTTTCAAAAAAATCTGGAGATTCAATTTTGATAGCCAACAAAAATTTGCTAAACAAAATAAAAAATGAAACTTCAAATAGGAATGCAGCAACACAGTTTGAAGAAAATAAATTATTACAAAATGACTTATTGATTTCTGATAAATTAGGAAAAATACTAAATATTATCGAACGAGAAATTATTTTAAACACCTCTCAAAATAATTTGCAAAAAGAAAACTCATTAAAAAAAACCAATTCGATTGTTACAATCGCCGCAATAATTGGTTTGTTATTATCAGTGTTATTTTCGGTTTTGATTCTAAAAGATTTTGCAAAAACCGAAGAATATAAATTTCAACTCGAAATTGCGAACTCTAAAACCGAAAGTTTACTCAAAAATCGGGAACAACTTATTGCAACTGTAAGTCACGATTTAAAAACGCCATTAAGCACAATTGTAGGTTATACAGAGCTTCTTGGAAATTCAGATTTGAATAAAAAGCAACTTTATTTTACCAAAAACATAAAAGGTTCGTCGGAATATATTTCGAATTTGGTTCAAGATTTAGTAGATTTCACTCAAATTGAAGCTGGAAAAATTACTATTGACAACAATCCTTTTTCATTAAACGAATTGATAAATGAAGTTGCAAAAAGTATTCAATCTATATATGAGCAAAAATCTATTGATTTATTAATAAATATAAATGACAAATTTGATACAAATATTATTGGTGATTCTTTCAGGCTAAAACAAGTATTGTCAAATATTATCGGAAATGCTTATAAATTTACAGAAAAAGGTTTCATAAAAATCGATGCCGAAATTTCGAAAAATAATTTAGTTATTATAAAAATTGAAGATTCTGGAATTGGAATTGCAAAAAACAAACAACAATTAATTTTCGAAGAATTCACTCAAGCCGATGACAATATCGAAAAAAAATACGGAGGAACAGGTTTAGGATTAACAATTTCTAAAAAAATAATCGAAATTCTAGGCGGAAAATTAATCTTGAAAAGCGAAATCGAGAAAGGCAGCATATTCGAAATTCGATTACCCTTAAAGTTTTACAAATCTTTAAAAAACGAAATTTCAAATAAGATTTTATCTGTAATTGTTATAGATGATGATAAAAGCTTGTTGAATTTGACTTCTGAAGTTTTGAAACTAAATAATTTTAATGTTCATTCATTTTCTGATGTAAATTTGGCATTGAATGAAGTAAAAAACATTAATTTTGATTTTATCATTTCTGACATTCAAATGCCAGAAATCGATGGATTCGAATTTCTAGAAAAACTAAAAAACCTTTCAGAATATAAAAATCAACCCGTTTTTGCATTGACTGGAAGAACCGATTTAGAACCAGAAATTTATCAAACCGCAGGTTTTTGTAAAGTTATTGCAAAACCTTATTTCCCAAAAAAATTAATTCAAATTGTCAATTCGGTATTAAATAATAATGAAATAATTGAGGTTTCTAAGGAAGAGATTATTGCCGAAACTTCAAATAAAAATTATTCATTAGCAACAATAAAACAATTTTTGCCAGACGAAAAAAATGCACTTCAAGAATTTATAGATTTGTTTATACAAACCACAAACTCTAATTTATATGATTTAGAAAATGCTTTTTTTGATAATAACTTTTTAGAAATAAAAAGTATTTCTCATCGAATGAATCCTATTTTTAAACAAATTCAAGCTTTTGAAATAATAGAATTATTAAACGATTTAGAAAACAAAGATTTAAAAATTTATGAAATTGAATCAAGAATTGAAAAATCAAAAGTCAAAATTCAGAATTTGTTTTTAGAATTGAAATCTAATTAATGTTATACAATTTCAATTTATTGTATAAAGTTTTTCGGCTTATTTGTAATAATTGTGCTGCTTCTGATTTGTTGTTTTTTACTCTATTCAAAGCAGAAATTATTGCATCTTTCTCAGATTCTGTCAACGAGAAATCGTTGGAGTTTTTATTTTGAAAAATTTCTGTTGGTAAAACCATTTTTTCAATAAAATCACCTTGCGAAAGCAAAGTAGCGCGTTTTATAATGTTTTGCATTTCACGTAAGTTTCCTGGCCATTTATAATTGTTAAAAACCGCAATAACTTCGTCTGAAAAACCAATTATTTCCTTGTTTAATTGTTGGTTGGCTTTTTCAAGAAAAAAATCTGCAAATACCATTAAATCTTCATTTCTTTCTGTTAATGAAGGCGAATCGATAGAAAATTCATTAATTCGATGGTACAAATCTTCGCGAAAATCTCCGTTTTTTACAGCTTCTCGCAAATCTTCATTGGTTGCAGTAATAATTCGAATATCAACTTTTATTTCTTTATTGCTTCCAACTGGTTTTATTTTTCGTTCTTGCAAAGCACGCAACAATTGAATTTGGTTTTCATAAGATAAGTTTCCAATTTCGTCTAGAAAAATTGTCCCATTATTTGCAGCTTCAAAATAGCCAATTTTATCATTAATTGCTCCAGTAAACGAACCTTTCAGATGTCCAAAAAATTCACTAGCAGCTAACTCTTTAGGAATTGCGCCACAATCAACAGCAATAAAATTATTATTTTTTCTTGGGCTTTTTTCGTGAATTGTTTTGGCGATAACTTCTTTACCTGTGCCACTTTCGCCAATTATTAAAACCGACATGTTTGTTGGCGCAACCAAATTTATATATTCTGCCAATTTTTTAGAAGCAATTGAAATTCCTAAAACAACATCGTGGTTTGCAATTTGTTTTAGAACTTTCTTTGGTTCGCTTGCAACAGCAACAACTTTTGGATTTTGAAGTGCTTTTTGGATAACCAACAAAACTTCTTCGGGATTAAATGGTTTCGAAATATAATCTGACGCACCGTTTTGAATAGCTTTTACGGCAGTAGTTACATCTGAATAACCCGTCATTAGTATAACAGGAATTTTGGGATAATCGGTTTTGAATTCTGATAATAATTGTATTCCGTCGTAATTTGGTAAACGCAAATCGGTAATTATCAGCTCAAAACCCTCATTTTTGGCTTTAATTTTTGCTTCTTCTGCAGAGAATGCTGTCGAAATTTCATGATTGTTTTTAGTCAGAAATTTTTCTAACAATTTACAGAACGAAACGTCATCTTCTATAACTAAAATCTTTGCCATATTTGTTTTAACAATAACGGCTAATTTAGAGTTATTTTGCTTACAAATTCTTAAAATTTTCCAAAAAAAAAGAGAGACTAACTACTATCTCTCTTTTTTAACAAACAAAATCAATAAGTCTCCCCAAACTTATTTCTTAATCCAATTGCCAGTAGCATCTGCAAAGACAGTAGCTTTCTGGTCTCCAACTGCAATATCTAGTTTGTATTCTTTCTTATCGTTAACATATGCTTTGGCAACTTTGGCCTCTGGATATGCTTTAGCTAACGATGCTGAAACAGCTTCTGGAACTTCCTCAGCTTTTACTTCCTTGAATTTATCTTGTGTTGGTTTTGCCGTTTCAGTAGCTGATTGGGCTACTGTCTTGGCATCTGATTGAGCAAATGTTACAAAACTTCCTAGAAGTAAGGCAACAGATAAAATTAACTTTTTCATGATGATTGAAATTTGATTACAATTGATTGATGTTTATGTATATGTAATAATCATACCAAACTTGAAAACCTTATCAAATAGTTGTAAAAACCAATGAAATCAACAAAAAATAATTTTAATTAAATGAAATACGCTGTGAAAAGTGTGTAATTGTAACCTATTGTTGAGTAATTATTACTCAAATACAATATTTTTATTTATACATTTGTTTAATTTTTTTAAATGATTTGTTGCTAAAGTTTATTTGGATTATCTGAATCCATTTCAAACTTTAGCATTTCTTCTGTTTCCATTCGTTCTCGGTAACTTTGTTTTTTTTCAATCATAATTATTTTTTTATAATGCTTCTAAAACCACATTTTCATTCTTTACCAAATAAGACAAAGCTTTGTTCGCAAGGTCATTCAATTTAATATTTTTTCTTGCAGCTAAAAGAACCAAACTTTGATGAGTAGCTGTATTTGTTCGGACATTAAAAACACCCTTAAAAACTTTATTTGGTTGTTTCCCCAATTCTTTGCAAGTCTCTAAATAATCATTTACAGACTCTTCAAATACTTGTTTCAATTCTAAAACATCTTGCGCTTCATAGTTAATCAGGTCATTGATTCCAACAATTTTACCAAAAAGGCAATTGTCTTCTGCGCTAAATTCAACAGTTCCTGTATATCCTTTATATTCTAAATAATTTTTCATAATTCTAATTTTTCAATAATTTGTTTAATAACATATTGTTTCACAATATTTGATGGATGTGGTTTATGTAAACTAACAATATCCGTTTCATCATTCACAAATTTTGTTCTTGAACCACCAGTTTTGCCTTTAGAAGTTTTTCAAAATATCCAAAATGATTTAAAATTTTTACAAGTTCGTCCCAAGTAAAATCTGATGGATAACTTTTAAATTTTTCTAATAATTTTTCTATCTTACTCATAATAAAAACAAATATAATAAATTAAAGTGTAACTAAAAAACAGTTACAAATAAATTTAAAAAAATTTCATTATTAAAATAGATTAATTTTTTAATAAGACCCAAAACTCGCAACATAACTAATTAAAAAGCCCTAAAGTCTTTAAAAATAAAGCTTCAGGGCTTTGGTAGTCTCACCTAAAAGGTGTAAATTTATGG
>JAYTMQ010000055.1:0-86499 GCA_043728355.1 Bacteroidota bacterium | reverse complement strand
AAAATTTTGGCAGGTTCATAGCTTGTATTTAATAGGTTGACATCACAAATATATGCTTTTTTTAGCATTGGTACAAGTTACGGACAGTCATATTAATTTTTGTTTGAGTACACCTCCAATTGTTATAAATGAAGATTGTCTTAATGCAATAGATATAATTCCATCTGCAACTTTAACTTGTGCTACTAATACTGAATATTTTACTGCTACTAATCCATCGATTTCATTAAACGTTTCAGGATGTGGCACGAACAATAATTTATATTTATACAACCCTTCTATTCAAAATTATGGCGATGTATGGTATAAATTTACTGCAACAAGCGCAGAACATGTTGTGACGTTTATTAATAACGAGACAATTATGCAACTTTATACTGGCAATTGTAATAATTTAGTTTGTACAACATCTTTTAATAATGCTACCTCATCTTTTAACACTAACGATAGATTACTTTCACAGTTAAATATTGGTCAAGTTTATTACATCAGATTTTTACGCTCGACAGATTATAGTTATGTAAAAACAACTTTTTGCCTTAAAACGCCTAAACCGATTCCTGCGAACAATGAACCAGAAAATGCAATAAATCTAGTTTCTTCTCCAAATTTAGATATTTGCAATCCGACAAATAATTATTTCAATCGTGCAACGCATACAACATCGGTTCCAGATCCTTCTTGTGCTCCTTCAAGTAGCGAAAAGGATATTTGGTATAAATTTACTGCAACTGGTGTAAATCATCAATTGCAAATTTATTTAGCAAACCCATTGGCTATAAACCTTATCTTTCATACAACATTATACAGCTCCATTTCAGGAAATATAAATCAAGAAATCTCGTGCTTCAACCCATTTGATAGTCCTTTGAATGTTTCTAGTGGTGGTGCTGTAATTGGTGGTGGCAATCAATACAGTATTTTAAGTTTGCAAAATTATTACAATCTAACAATCGGAGAAACCTATTACATAAGAATGTACAGCTTTGTTGAACAAACCTATGATAATTCTATTGAAGAAAATTTTGAAATATGTCTTAAAACACTGCCAATCGTTCCTGTAAATAGAACAATTGCAACAGCAATCAATTTGAATGTTGCCGATTCAAATAATTTACAATATGTAACTGGTCACGCCACTAGGTCTCCTTATCAATTAACTGTTCCAAATAATCCTACTACTAATTGTTATGAACTTCAAGGTTATTCAAGTAATGCAGCGTCTAATGTTTGGTATAAATTTACTGCAACGCAAACAACTCACAAGTTAAATATTATTAATAGTGCCAATGTACTTTTTCCTGCAACCAATTATACAACAGATACTTATTATAATTTATTGGCAGCATTATATGAGTATAACGGAACATTAATTCAAACAAAAAAATGCGCTTTCAATACCGCAACAAATCAATTGTTTGATAATTTAGTAATTGGTAAAGAATATTTTATAAAAATAATGTTTCCACAAATTCATTTTTTAACAGATTTCGAATTTCAAATTGCAGTTTCTAATGCAACCTCACTTGGTACTTTAAGTCAAGAAATTGAATCTAATTTATCGATATATCCAAATCCTGTAAACGATATTTTATCAATAGATAATAAAAATAATATTGATCTAGAATCATTAGAAATTTTTAATATGCTTGGACAATCTGTATTTAAATTTAGTGATAAAAACCAACAAAAAATAAACGTAAGCTCATTGCAATCTGGTACTTATTTTATAAAAATAAAAACCAATGAAGGGTCGTCAAATTTCAAATTTATAAAAAATTAAATATGAGAAAATTATTAAAAAAAATATGGCTAATTATAATATTAGTTAGTCTAAACAGTTATTCTCAAATTATTAATATTCCAGATGCTAATTTTAAGGCAAAGTTGTTGGCTGCTAATTCGACTTCCGATGTTGCGAAAAACAATTTAGGTGTTCGAATAAAAATAGATTCAAACTCTAATAATGAAATCGATGAAAGTGAAGCCTTGCAAGTTTCTTATTTAGACGTTTCGTTTTCTAACATATCTTCATTGGTTGGAGTAAATAGTTTTTTAAATTTAACGTATTTGACCTGTAATAACAATTCTCTTTCATCAATAAACGTAGATTCGCTGTCTCAACTTGTTTCAATAGGCGTTCGAAATAATCAATTAACTACTTTAAATTTAACCAATAATTTAAATTTATTTTCGATTTATGCTCAATTTAATTTACTTACATCATTAACCTTTGGTTCAAATATTATAAATCTAATATGTCAAAATAATCTATTAACTAATATAGACATTAGCAGTTGTAAAAGTATGAGTTCTGTAAATTTAGATAATAATAATCTTTTACAATTGAACTTGAAAAATGGAAAATTAGTAAATTTAAGTAATTTGACAAATGGAGATCCAGATATTATGAATGTAATTTTTGCAAATAATCCATCAGTAAAATATGTTTGTTCAGAGTTTGACATTTCAAATGATCCATACATTATTGATAACAATTATACAAATTGCGTTTTTAATTCTTATTGCAGTTTTACTCCTGGAGGAATTTTTAACACAATTGCAGGAGCAAATCAATACAATAATAACAATAGTAATTGCAATAACTCTAACCCTATTTTTCAAAACCAAAGAGTGAATATAAGTGATGGTATAAATTTAGCAGCAACTTTCTCAAACAATCTTGGTAATTATCTTTTTAACGTACAACAGCCAAATTTAACATTAACTCCATATTTCGAAAATCCAAGTTATTTTGTGGCAACACCTGCTTTTGCTAATATTAATTTTCCAATAAATAACAACTTAACTCAAACTCAAGATTTCTGTATTACACCAAACGGCGTTCACAATGATTTAGAAATTGTAATAGTGCCAGTTGTTGCACGTGCAGGTTTCGATTCTAAATACCAACTGGTATATAAAAACAAAGGGAATCAAACATTATCAGGAACCATCAACTTGACTTTTGACGATGTCAAAACCGATTTTGTTTCATCATTACCAATAGTTGACAGCCAAACATTGAGCAATTTATCTTGGAATTATTCTAATTTATTTCCTTTTGAAACTCGTATTATCGATTTGGTTTTAAATATCAATTCGCCAATAGAAATCCCATCTCTAAACGCTGGTGATATTCTTAATTTTACAGCAACAATTAATCCAATTACAGGAGATGATTTGCCATTAGACAATGTTTTTAATTTAAATCAAATTGTAGTCAATTCTTACGATCCAAACCAAATAACTTGCCTTGAGGGTGATTCTCAAAATCCATCAGAAATTGGGGAATATTTACATTACAACGTTCAGTTCGAAAATACAGGAAACGCAGATGCAATTAATGTTGTTGTAAAAGATATTATTGATTCAGATAAATATGACATCAATACGTTGCAAGTTTTGCATTCATCCAACAACGTTCGGACAGATATAAAAAGCAACATCGTAGAATTTATTTTCGAAAACATCAATCTTGCAAGAAAATCAGGCAACCCTCCAGTTGGTGGTCACGGCGATGTACTATTCAAAATCAAAACCAAGCCAACTTTAAATAATGGAGACAGCGTTTTAAATAAAGCCAATATTTATTTCGACTACAATTTCCCGATAATCACCAATGACGCCATAACAACATTTGCAACATTAAGCAATTTGATTTTTAAAATTGATGAATCAGTATCAGTATATCCAAATCCGACTAATTCAAAAATTAATATTAATGCAAATAACAATGTTAAGTCAATAGAAATGTATGACACTCAAGGTCGCATTTTAGAAACTGTTTTAAACGCCAATAGATTAGATATTTCTAACAAAACCAATGGCATATATTTCCTAAAAATCACAACTGATAAAGGTAGTAAAATCGAAAAAATTATTAAAGAATAATTTAATTTGGATTTTGGTTAACCAACCCTTTCAGACTTCCGATTTCTGACTGGTTTATTTTTTATAAAACAATAATTGCTATATTTGTATAAAAAAAGTAATAATGATAACCAGCATTGACCAACTCGATTTTGATAAGACTTATTCTTATGCCGATTATTTAACTTGGCAATTTAAAGAAAGATTAGAAATTTGGAAAGGTAAATTGTCTAGAATGAGTCCAGCTCCAAACACTATTCATCAACGAGCAGCTGTTAATTTGACGGGCATAATGTGGAATAAATTCAAGAATCATTCTTGCAATTTATTTTCAGCACCATTTGATGTGCGGTTACTTGACAAAAAAAAATCAACGCCTGATAAAGAAGTTTTTACGGTTGTGCAACCCGATTTGTGTGTTATTTGCGATGAAAATAAACTAGACCAACGAGGTGCTTTTGGCGCGCCCGATTTGGTAATAGAAATTTTATCGCCCGGAAATTCTAAAAAAGAAATGAAATACAAATACGATTTGTATCAAGAAGCAGGAGTTCTTGAATATTGGATTGTTAATCCAACTGATAGAACTTGTTTGATATATGTTTTGCGAAATAAAATATTCATCGGATTACATCCATTAATAGAAGAAGATAAAATAACGAGTCCATTGTTTCCCCAACTCGATTTCATCCTAGAAGAGATTTTTAATTAATTAGAAAAACATTTTTTATTAATCTAAATCCACCGCTAATTCGCTAATTTTTAATCAGCGAATTAGAGGTTATTTTTTTTATAAAACAATTAACGAAATCGTTACCGTAAAAATTTTTTAATCAAAAGTTAATTTGCTATGTTTGTAAGATTGTAGAATTATTAGAAAAAAAGACAACATTATTATGTCAAAAATAGCAACATTAGAATACGACGGACAAAAATACGAATTGCCAACTTTAACAGGCAGCGAAAACGAAACTGCAATCGATATTAGCAAACTGCGTGACCAATCTGGTTTAATAACAATGGATCCGGGATACAAAAATTCTGGCGTTTGCAAATCAGAAATTACTTTTCTTGATGGAGAAGAAGGAATCTTGCGTTACCGCGGTTATTCAATCGAAGATTTGGCCGATAAAGCCGATTTTCTAGAAGTTTCTTATTTAGTAATTTTTGGCGAATTACCAACAAAAACGCAATTAAGCGATTTCGAAACCAATATTCGAAAGTACACATTGGTCAACGAAGAAATGAAAAACATCATTGATGGTTTTCCAAAAACAGCACATCCAATGGGCGTTTTATCTGCGTTAACAAGTGCATTAACTGCTTTTAATCCAAAAACGGTAAATGTCGACAACGAAAAAGAAATGTATGAAGCCATTTGTAAAACAATGGGTAAATTTCTCGTTCTTGCCACCTGGACGTACAGAAAATCAATGGGTTTTCCATTGAATTATTATGATAATACCATTGGTTATGTAGAAAATTTTATGCAATTAATGTTCAAATTGCCAACTGGACCTTATGCTGCAAACCCAGTAATTGTTGCAGCTTTAGATAAATTATTTATACTTCACGCTGACCACGAACAAAACTGTTCTACATCTACGGTAAGAATGGTCGGTTCGTCTCACGCAGGGTTATTCGCATCAATATCTGCTGGAGTTTCTGCACTTTGGGGACCTTTACACGGTGGCGCCAATCAAGCCGTTCTTGAAATGCTCGAAGAAATTCAGAAAAATGGTGGCGATGCCGAAAAATATCTTGCCAAAGCCAAAGACAAGAACGACGAATTCCGATTAATGGGATTCGGACACCGAGTTTACAAAAATTTCGATCCAAGAGCCAAAATCATAAAACAAGCAGCCGATGAGGTTTTGTCAACACTAGGAGTGAACGATCCAATTCTTCAAATTGCCAAAAAATTAGAAGAATCAGCTTTGGTTGACGAATATTTTGTTTCGAGAAAATTATATCCAAATGTCGATTTTTATTCAGGAATTATTTACCGAGCATTAGGAATTCCAACCGATATGTTTACTGTACTTTTCGCAATTGGTCGCCTTCCAGGTTGGATAGCACAATGGAAAGAAATGCGCGAAAACAAGGAGCCAATCGGTCGCCCAAGACAAGTTTATACAGGTCATCCGCTAAGAGATTTCAAAGCAGTCGATAAACGATAAATTCTTTAAAACTTCTCCTAATCGAGGAGTTTTTCTTTTGGGCGTTACCTCGCCGAAAAAGCGGGTCGGGCTATCATTCCAATCTTTTTCGGCGAAGAAAAATCGCCAAAAAAGGATTTTCCCTTCTATCCCTAACGCAAGAGTCAAATTCAAGAGTCAAATTCAAAAATCATTTTATAAAAATCTGCGTAAATCCGTCTAATCTGCGTCATCTGCGTTCAAATTCAAAAAATTACAAAAAAATGAAACCAGGAAAAGAAATATTCAATCTTCATCTAAGCCAAGTCGAAAACTTGTTAAATGAAGCAAAAAATCAACAAAATCCAGCACTTTGGTTATTCGAAAACAGTTTGAGAACGCCAATGTTTATGCTAGAAGCAACAGCGAGAGTTTACGAAAAAGTGTACGACAGCAAAGATTTAGAAAAACGTAAAGAACAAATAAAATTGGTTGAAGATGCAATTGGCGCTGTCGATTATTACAATGCTTATGCGATTGAATTTGCAACAAATCTAAAAATAAAACCCGAAATTATAGATTATTTACACAAGCAAAAAGAATTAAAACTTGCTGAATTAAACAAAATTATTGAAAATGAAAACTGGCTTGATGGAAAACGAATCGAAAAAATAAAATCGACATTAAACGATATCAAATGGCTTTCTGAAAAAGACGAATTTGCAAAAATCAAAAAATTCTTTGTCAAGGCTGTCGAAAAAATTAATGAGTTTATGACCGAAACAACATTCGATTTCGATCATGTCGAAGACGATATTCACGAACTTCGTCGTCGTTTGCGATGGTTGTCAATCTATACGCAAGCATTAAATAGCGTCTTTAAATATGCTGAAAGTAATGGAAAAGTTGCTGATTATTTAAAAAAATATTTAACCCAAGAAACCATCAATTCTAAGTTTAATATTTTGCCAACCGCACTAAAATTCGAAAAACCAATCGATATCAATAAAAATTATTTTTTTGCATTAAGTTGGATTATCGCAGAACTCGGAAAAATAAAAGACGAAGGTTTGCGTGTTTTGGTGTTAAAAGAAGCAATCGAAAATACTGATAATTCATCAGAAGAAATATCAGAATCAGAAGTTTATAAAATATTAAACAAAGAACAAAAATCTTTAGAACAACTACTTTCAGAATCAGAAAAAATTGTAAAAACATTCTTTGAAGAAAAGAATATTGATTTGATTTTAGTTTAACTCGTAATTTATTGCTCATTAGAAATAAGAATTTTACATTTGCCAAATCGAAATCTAAAACATTTTATGTTACAACTAAACGTTAAAAACGAAACATCAAGATTAAAAGCTGTAGTTCTTGGTTCTGCAATAAATAATGGACCAACGCCAACTGCTGACGAAGCCTACGATCCAAAATCACTAGAACATATTATGGCTGGAACCTATCCAATCGAAGCCGATATGGTTCTGGAAATGGATGCCTTTAATAAAATTTTCTTAAAATATGATGTCAAAGTTTTTCGACCAGAAATGATAGAAAACTATAACCAAATTTTTACTCGAGATATTGGTTTTGTAATTGAAGATACGTTCATAAGAGCTAATATTTTGCCTGATCGTGAGCGCGAACTCGATGCTATTCAGTACATTATTGACCAAATAAATCCAGCAAAAGTTGTTCGTCCGCCACAAGAAGTTCATATTGAAGGTGGCGATGTAATGTTGCACAACGATTACATTTTTATTGGAACATACAAAGGTTCTGATTACAAAGATTACATTACAGCTAGGACTAATATGGCTGGTGTAGAATACATTAAAAATTTATTTCCAAATAAAATCGTCAAAGAATTCGACCTTGTAAAATCAAAAATCGAAGCCCGAGACAATGCTTTACATTTAGATTGTTGCTTTCAGCCGGTCGGAAAAAACAAAGGAATTATTTATAAAAGTGGTTTCCGTGAAGAAGCCGATTATATGTTTTTGGTAAATCTTTTTGGAAAAGAAAACCTGTTTCACATCAATAGAGATGAAATGTATAATATGAATTCGAACGTTTTTTCGATAGATGATAACGTAGTTGTTTCAGAAAAAAACTTCACAAGATTAAACAATTGGTTACGAGAAAACGGCTTTATTGTAGAAGAAATTCCATACTCCGAAATCTCAAAACAAGAAGGATTGTTGAGATGTTCGACTTTGCCTTTGATAAGAGATTAAGAAATTTGTTTCAAGTTTATGTTTCAAGTTCGCATTAAACTTGAAACCTGAAACCTAAAACTTTTTAAACAAAAAAAACAAAAAAAAATGAACCAAACAACCAATTCCATACTAATGATTCGCCCAGTTGCGTTTCGAATGAACGAGCAAACTGCTGTAAATAACTATTATCAAAAAGTGCTTGACGGACTTTCATCAGAAACTGTCAATGCCAAAGCCAAAGAAGAGTTTGACACTTTCGTGAATAAATTGCGATTGGTTGGCATTGATGTTACAGTAGTTGACGATACTTTAGAACCAAGCACGCCCGATTCTATTTTTCCGAACAATTGGATTTCTTTCCACGAAAATGGTGATGTAGTTTTGTATCCCATGTTTGCCGAAAACCGTCGATTAGAACGTCGTGAAGATATTTTGGATATTCTTGAAGCCAAAGGTTTCGAAATCAACGAAGAAATAATGGATTATTCATCGGCCGAAGAAGATGGTTTTTATCTCGAAGGAACTGGAAGCATTGTTTTAGATCGCGAAAACGGAAAAGCCTATTGCGCACTTTCGCCCCGTGCTGACGAAGAATTGTTTATAGAATTTTGCGAAGATTTCGATATGAGTCCAATCATTTTCGAAGCTTTTCAAACTGTCGATGGCGAACGAAAACTAATTTATCACACCAACGTAATGATGTGTATTGGCGATACTTTTGCAGTAATTTGTGCCGATTGTATCGATGATAAAAAAGAGCGAAAAATGGTTATTGACAGCTTAAAAGCAGACGAAAAAGAAATCATTTTAATCACCGAAGATCAAATGAATAATTTTGCAGGAAATATGCTCGAATTAGTTGGGTCAAACGAAAGACGTTATTTAATAATGAGCAATTCTGCACACCAAAGTTTGAACAAAAAACAAATTGCACAACTTGAAGAGCACATTACAATTTTGAGTTCAAGTCTTGATACGATTGAAGCTTGTGGCGGCGGAAGCGCACGTTGTATGATGGCAGAAATTTTCTTGCCAAGAAATTAGTAAATTTAACACTAACAGATTTTAAATACTTGTTAAGTAGGTTGGTAATTTTTTTTTAATTTTAAGATTATTATTTATACTTTTTTTGTCCCGTTAGGGACTTAATATTGGTAGTATAAAATATTCCAAGAATTAAATTTGTCCCGTAGGGACTTTATGTTGAATTAAATATCATTGCGTTAGATACCAACATATAGTCCCTCTGGGACAAATGTGAAAACATTGAAAATAAATTTTCTACTACCAATATTTAGTCCCTAACGGGACATAAAAGTAGGCTAAAGTTTATTTTGCAAAACTTATCAAATTTTACAACTCACCTGTTAGGTATAGTTTTATCAAATTTAATTTTGATTAAAATTAAAAAAATATACCTTGCTAAATGTATCTATATTTTATCACATTTAGCAAGGTATAATTTCAAATCAATTTTTAAATAAATCATTCATATTGATTTCATTTTGAACCAAATCGCCATAATATTCATTCTGTTTTACTCCAAAAGTGGTTATCATTGTCAAGAAAACTGCTTTTCTAGTTTTTGTTTCGCTTCTAAAAGTGCCAATTTTGTTCCGCAATTCCATTTCGTATTTTTTATCAATTTTAAATTCGTTGATAGAAAATTTCATTTCACATAAATTAATAACTTGGTCACGACGATCAATCAATAAATCTATTTGTGCGCCGTTTTCTGAATCTGAACTGCGCCATGAAGCTTCAGAAGTCATAATGCCGCTTATGCCTAATTTTGTTTTAATTTCTGGCAAATGCATCAAGCAAACTTGTTCAAAAGCATATCCAGACCAACTTCTTCGCATTGGGTTATCGATTGCATTTATCCAAAAATCTTTAACTGCATTTTTATTGTCTTTGATGAATTTCAAATAAAACAATGAATAAAAATCGGTTAATTGATAAATACAATCTTTATTTTTTTTATCAAATTGATAATAACGACGTGCAAATCCGCATTCGACCAATTCGTTTAAAACTTTTGTTGTTCCGCCGCCATTTGGAATTTTTGCTGTCGAAATAATGTCATTTCGAGTCAATCCTTTTGATTTTTTTGCCAATGCTGTAATAATTTCGACGTGCGTTTCTGAATTTTTGAATAATGATGCATATAAGTTTTGGAATTCATTAACCATCATTCCATCGTCGTTGAAACACATTTTATTGATGTTTTGGCTAACGCTTAAACCTTTTTCAAGACCATTTAAGTAATAAGGAATTCCACCCAAAACACTGTACATTTCAACAATTTGATAGCGACTAAAATTGATTTTTTTCCATTTTAAATAAAGTTCGCATTCTGAAAGCGTGAATGGAACAATTTTCATTTTTTGAGTCACTCGATCGTGTAAACCGCCTGTATTGTTTATCAATTTGTTAATCATCCACGAAGCTGACGAACCACAAGTTATCAATAAAATATCTTTTCTGGCAGATGCCCAACTGTTCCAGAAATGTTCTATTGCCGATAAAAAAGATGATTTTTGGGTGTCAAACCAAGGCAATTCATCTATAAAAATGACTTTCTTTTTAGATTTATTTTTAGTCAATATTTTACGCAAAGATTGAAAAGCTTCGAACCAATTTTTAGGAATTTCGATTTCAATATTTTCTGTATTGTATTCTTGTAAACTGCTATAAAAATTTACCAATTGTTTTTGTGTAGACGAGTTGGCTAAACCTGCAGTATAAAATGAAAATTGTTGTTTGAAATGTTCTCGAATTAAATAGGTTTTGCCAACACGACGACGTCCATAAACCACAACAAAATCTGATACTTTGGCTTTTACAAAATCGTCAAACTGTTTTCTTTCTTTTTCTCGAGCTACCATTTTTATAAAATTATACTTCACTACAAATATACTTTTTTTATATGATTTAGCAAAGTATTTTTATATACTTCGCTAAAAGTACTATTTTTTATATAAATTTAGTGAGGAATAATTTTTATTTTTTTTGATTTATAAATATTAATACCCTGCTAAAAGTATGTTTTTTGACTACTTTTAGCAAGGTATTTTTTTATAAATGCAATGAATAGATAAATTGGTTGTGTTCTGAATAACTTAGACATTTTTAATTTGTTAGTATTTTGTCATTTCGACGAAGGAGAAATCACATTTTTTGCTCACGTTATGAGATTTCTCCTTCGTCGAAATGACAAAAAAAATTTTAGTTTCTATAAATTATTGATTTTCAAAAATCAACAATATTCAGGAAAGAACCAAAAAATTTATTCAATTTTTATTTCGAGCAATTCGTTTTATCATTCCATCGAAAATAAAAAAGTGAAACGGAACCATTGCATACCAATACAATCTGCCAGCAATTCCTCGTGGGCGAAAAGTTGCAATTTGATGTAAAAAATTATTCTCATCTATTCGAAATTCTAGCCAAGCTTCGCCTGGAACTCGCATTTCGGCAAATAATAAAAGTCGTTTTTCGTCACGATTGGCCAACAAAACCCGCCAAAAATCAAGTGCATCTCCATTATCAAGGTGTGTTGTGCTGGTTCGGCCACGACGCATTCCGACGCCACCAAAAATTTTGTCAAAAAAACCACGCAATTTCCAAAGCCAAGTTGCATAATACCAGCCTTTCTCGCCACCAATTGACCAAATGTTATCAAGAACTTGTGCAGAATTTAATATTTTTATTTTCTTGACATCTTTCAAACAACCAAAAGTAGGAACTTGAACGTAACTCGATAAATTTTCTTTGAACCTAGAGCTTGCCAAACTGTCTTTCCAACTCGAAATAACAAGGTTTTGTTCGATTTTTTTGAAAGCTAGTTTTATAGCATCAACATAAGAAATTGGATGAATTTCTAACATTTTTTGTAAACGATTATCTGCACAAACAACTTCCATTTTCATAGAATCGACTAGGTTTGCTGCTAGTTTGTAACTTGTTGAGGTAACAAAATACAACCAATAAGAAGATAATTTTGGCGTAAAAATTGGGATTGTAAAAATTGATAGTTTTATGCCACGTGTTTTGGCATATAATTGCATCATTTGTTTATAGGTAATTATGTTTGGGCCACCAATATCAAACGATTGGTTGTAACAATCTTCTCGATTAATAACTCCTGTTAAATAATGAATTACGTCGCGAATTGCAATGGGTTGCGACTTGGTTAAAACCCATTTAGGCGTAATCATTATAGGTAATTTTTCGCATAAATCTCGAATAATTTCGAATGATGAACTTCCTGATCCAACAATAATTCCTGCTCGAAGAACGGTTGTGTTGTAATTGCCTTTTAATAAAATTTGTTCGACATTACTGCGAGATTGCATGTGTTTAGACAAATTTGGGTCGTTGACAATTCCAGACAAATATATGACTTGATTGACTTTCATTTTATCCATATATACATTGAAATTATTGGCTGCTAACGATTCCATAATATCAAATGTTTTGGTCGAATTTGACATTGAATGAATTAGAAAATAAGCAACATCAATATTTTTTGGATAATTTTCTAGTGTTGGATCTTTTAAGAAATCGACTTCCCAAATGGTTATTCTAGCTAATGTTTGTTTGTCTAAACCCAATCGCAATTGATCGCGAACGCAACAAACTATTTCGTGACCTTGTTCGAGTAATTCGGGTAGAAGTCTACGACCAACATATCCATTTGCGCCTGTGAGGAGGATTTTCATCTCAGATAATTTTAATATTTGACATAGATTTCACAGATTTTAATTCTAGAAAATTTATTAATTCTAAATTTTAATAAAATTACTAAAAATTAATGAGAATTTTCGATTGAAACTAGATTTTTTTTAGCCCTGATTGAAGGGAAAATCCTTTTTTTCTATTTCTCAATTGCCACGCCTTTAAAGGCGTGGCAATTGAGAAATAGAAAAAAAGATTGGAATGAAAGCAGGATTGGCTCCTGAAAAATATTTTAGATGCCTCGAATAATACTTAAAACAGAACTGATAATGTATTGAACACCAATGGCTATGGTCAGAAAACCAACAATTCTTGAAATGGCAACAATTCCTGAAGAACCAAGAATTTTGGCTAGATAATGTGCGCTTCTTAAAATGATAAAAATTAGAATTGAAACCGCCAATATTGCCAAAGTTGACGATAAAATTTCGAGTGAAGTTTCGTGATGTTCTTGATAATAAGCAATTAAAAGTGAGATAGAACCTGGTCCAGCCAACATAGGAATGGCGAGTGGTGTGAGTGAAATGTCGTTGCGTTCTTGAATGTCTTGTTCGACTTTTTTGTTGATGCCTCGCTCCTTATTGAATTTTCCGTTAAGTAATGTGAATCCTGATGTTGCGATGATTAATCCACCAGAAATTCTCAAGGCATTTATAGTTATTCCAAAGAAATCTAAAACATATTTGCCTACAAAAAACGATACTATCAAGATAATAAAAACGTCAATTGATGTCCAAAGTGAAACATTTGCGCGTTCTTTTACATTATAATCTTGGGTCAATCCGACGAAAATTGGAACGGTTCCGATTGGGTTCAAAACCGAAAATAGTGCGAAAAAGAGATAGATGAAAATTTCCATTAAGAAGTATTTTTCTGCAAAGTTATATTTTTAAACTTTAATTAAACAATAAATCTTTGCGGTTTTGTGCCTTTGCGGCAAATATTTTTTTGTAATTTTGCGGTTATGAAAAATAAAAAGACATTAGTGCTTGGTGCATCGACAAAACCAGATAGATATTCGTATAAAGCAATTACTAAATTAATCGAAAACGGTCACTCTGTTTTGGCTATTGGTCAAAATACTGGCGAAGTTGCAGGTGTTAAAATTTATACCAAAGCAATTCCGTTGTCGAAAGTAAATACAGTAACATTATATTTAAACGCTAATCGTCAAAAAGATTACTACAATTATATAGTCGAGGCACAGCCGAAACGAGTAATTTTTAATCCTGGAACAGAAAATCCTGAGTTTTATCAATTATTAGAGTTGAACGGAATTAAAGTTGAAATTGCTTGTACTTTGGTTTTATTGGCAACGAATCAGTATTAATCCTCTACGTCTCCTTTGAAGAGGGTTGGGGAAAGGTTTAAAATTTGGTTTGATTTTCAGCTTTTTTGCTGATTATCAACAATCCTAAAAAAGTAATTATTCCATTTATTATTATCAACTCCGCATCAAGAACATAATCGCCAAAAATTAGCGCAGCATTTTTGCTAATTAAAAAACAAATTGCTGGAGAAATAATACAAACAACTGGCACAAACTTATCGTGTACAGTTAGTTTTTTCATAAATAATCCAAAAGCGTAAAGTCCTAGCAGTGGTCCATAAGTATAGGAAGCAATCTTGAAAATCATACTTACCACAGATGCATCATTTATAGCATTGAATATAATTATTACTAAAAACATAAGTGCTGAAAATGCAATATGAACAAAATGTCTGGTTCGAACCATTTTTTTTTGGATATTGAAATTGTCATTGATATTGTCATTGAAATTGTTTTCTTTTTTATCCATTCCAAGAAAATCTACACAAAAAGAGGTTGTTAAGGCTGTCAAAGCCGAATCGGTTGTGGCAAATGTCGCTGCGGTTAATCCTAAAAGAAACACAACCGCTGGTATTAATGTCAAATGATTGAATGCGATTTCAGGAAATAATAAATCGGTTCTTGGTTTGCCAGTTACTAAATCTAATGGAATTGAAATGTTGTTTTTTTCGGCGTATATATAAAGGAGTGCGCCAACGCTTAAAAAGAAAATATTAATAATAATGAAAATCCCTGTAAATGTGAACATATTTTTTTGTGCTTCGCCAATGTTTTTGCAAGATAGGTTTTTCTGCATTAAATCTTGATCTAGTCCTACCATTGCTATAGTTACGAACATTCCACCAAGAATTTGTTTCCAAAAATAGGTTCCTTTTAAATAATCTTCAAAGAAAAATATTTTGGAATAATTGCTGTTTTTAACCGTTTCAAATGCATCAATAACATTTAGATTCAAGCTGTTGCAAATAAAATAAATAGTCATAAAAACGGATGTAACTAAGAAAAATGTCTGTAAAGTATCAGTGATAATAATGGTTTTTAATCCACCTCGATAAGTATATGCAAAAATTAATGCCAACGATGCAAAAACGGTTAATGCAAACGGAATATTATAAAAATCAAAAACATAGCGTTGTAAAACTATTACAACCAAATACAATCTAAATGATGAACCAATTGTTCGACTAATCAAGAAAATTGTGGCAGCAGTTTTATAACTAATTGTACCTAATCTTTGCTCAATATAACTGTATATCGAAGTTAAATTCATTCGATAATACAACGGTAATAGAACAGTTGCAATAACAATGAATCCAATAGCATTTCCGATTACAAATTGAAAATATTTGAATTGTGTTTCAGGATTTCCAACTTCGCCAGGAACTGAAATAAAAGTCACACCTGATAGCGCCGTTCCAATCATTCCGAAAGCAACCAAATACCATTTTGAATTTTTATTGGCTTTAAAAAAGGCTTCGTTACCAGAATCTTTTCCACTTACAACATAAGAAATCATAAAAAGTAATCCGAAATAAATAGTAATTAATAAAAGAATTGCAAATGGAGTCATTTTTTTGTTTTTAATAGAATGCTAAAATAGAAAAAAGTTTGGAGATTGAAGTTTTAAGTTAAAAAAAATTAAATCAGGAAGATTGAATCAAGAGGAAACAAGATAAAACAATTTTGAAAAAATTTTAAACTTCCATCATCCATCTTTCTACTTAAAACTTTTTAATTACTTTTGCAAAATGGAATTTTCATCTAAATTATTAGAAAAAGCTGTAAATGAAATGTCTCAATTGCCTGGAATTGGCAAACGAACAGCATTGAGATTAGTTTTGCATTTACTAAAACAGCCCAAAGAACAAACCGTTTTTTTGAGTCAGGCTTTAATAAATATGCGAGAAGATGTCAAGTTTTGCGAGAGTTGTCACAACATTTCTGATGTAGAAATTTGCGAAATTTGCTCAAATATTAAACGAGATCATCAATTAATATGTGTTGTAGAAGATATACGCGATGTCATGGCAATTGAAAATACTGGACAATTCCGAGGAATTTATCACGTTTTGGGTGGCAAAATTTCTCCGATTGATGGCGTTGGACCAAGTCAGTTAAAAATTATTTCGTTGGTTGATAAAATAAAATTAGGCAATGTACGAGAATTAATATTTGCCCTGAGCTCAACAATGGAAGGCGATACGACCAATTTTTACATTTACAAACAAATTCAAGATTGCAATATTATAACTTCGACAATTGCTCGAGGAATTTCTGTTGGAGACGAATTAGAATATGCTGATGAAATAACGCTAGGACGAAGTATTTTGCATAGAGTTCCTTTCGAAAATGCATTTAATAACAATTAAATATTAAATTTTTTCATAAGTTTTAAAATATAAATGAAAAACCTATATTTGTTTGCTAAAATATAACTAGAGATGAACAAACTTTCTATATACTTTTTATTATTTGCGATATTATTGTCATCTTGTGTGCCTACCAAAGACTTGATATATTTGCAAAATAAAAACAATTCTGATACAAGCTCAAATGTTAATTTGGTAAACATAAAACCATATCGAATGCAAACTAATGATGTTTTGAGCATTTCGATAAAGACTTTGGATCCAAAATTAAGTCAGATTTTTGCAATTTCTAATGGTGGAGTTGCTCAAAATTCTGAACAAGGTTTGTATTATGATGGTTTTACGATAGATGACCACGGCAATATTAGAATTCCTGTTTTGGGCGAAATGAATGTTTTAGGATTTACTGCCGATGAAATACGTTTAAAAATTGAAGAAAAATTACTTAAAGAATATTTCAATAAAGAATCTAACCTTTTTGTAAATGTAAAATTAGCGGGTTTTCGCTATACAATAAACGGAGAAGTTGGAGCGACAGGAACAAAAACTTTATATCAAGAAAAAGTAAATTTGCTAGAAGCAATCGCCAATTCTGGCGATATAACTATAACTGGTAATAGAAAAGATGTTCAAATAATTAGACAATTTCCTCAAGGTACAGAAATTCATTCTATTGATTTAACAGATATAAATGCTACAAAATCTCCATATTATTATTTGCAGCCCAATGATTATATTTATGTAAAACCACTCAAACAAAAAACTTGGGGAACAGGCAAAACCGGAATTGAATCACTTACAACAATAATTACTGTTTTGTCACTAATCACGACAACATTTTTACTTCTAAAAAAATAATATAACTCGAAAATGCTCGACACCAAAGATTTTTCTTTTTTTGAAACTCAAAACACTTTCGATCTTAAAGGCTTTTTGATAAAAACAGCTAGTTATTGGAAAATGTTTGTTTTGAGTTTGATTATTGCTTTTACAATAGCCTATCAAATCAATATTCGCAAGCAAAAAATATATGAAATCAATTCTGTTTTGTCTCTAAAAGAAGAAAACAATCCATTTTTTACAGCCAATACAAGTTTGGTTTTTAATTGGGGCGGTGCTTCTGACCAAGTTCAAAATATTATAATGAAGCTTAAATCAAGAACACATACCGAGATAGTTGTTGATAAAATGCAATTTTATATCGAATATTTAAAACAAGGAAAATATTTTGAAATCGATGTTTATGGAGAAACACCATTTACAGTAAATTTAGACAAAACTCAAGGTCAAATTTTAGGTAAGAATATTAAAATTAAATTTTTAAATGCAACCGAATATTCAATTGAAATTAATTTTGAAGAAGGTTCGAATTCGATTTTTAATTATTCTAAAAACAAATTTGAAAAAACAGTTATTAAAGAAAAAAAATGTTTTAAAAGTTTTAGAATTGGTCAACAAGTTCAATTACCTTATTTAAATTGGAAATTAAATTTGACCCCATTTCCAGAGAATTACATTGGAGAAGAATATATTGTAAAATTAAAAGATTTTGACGGAACAGTATCTAAATATCGAGGCGTAAAAATTTCTACCGATGCTTCAAGTAGCTCAATAATAACCCTTGGATTAGAGGGAACAAATAAACCAAGAATGGTTGATTATCTGAATTCAACAGTTAATATTTTAATTAAAAACGAACTCGATAAAAAAAATTTATTTGCTACAAATACAATAAAATTTATAGATAGCACTTTAATTGAAACCGAGAAACAATTAAAAGCATCTAATGATGATTTAGAATCTTTTCAACAAGGTAAAAATATTATTGCAATAGAGCAAGGTGGAAGTAATTTTAATTCTCAATTAGAAAAATTTGACGAAACTAAAGACGCAATCGAGCGTAAAATTGTTTATTGTAATTCATTAAAATCGTATTTAAAAAACAATGATGATTTTTCTAGATTACCAGCTCCAATCGTAGCCGGAATTGACGATCCAAATATTGTAACAAATGTTTCAAAGCTAATCTCACTTTCAATTGCTCGTTCGCAAATGGCATATTCTGTCAAAAACGAAAAATTATTCGAAGATTTTGATAATGAAATGAATGCCATCAAAAATGTTTTGTTAGAAAATATTAATTCATTAAGAAATTCAATGAACTATGATTTGAATTTGATTAATAGCAAAATAAACGAAGCAGAATCTAACATAAGTAGATTACCTCAGGATAAACAAGAGTTGTCAAGAATACAAAGAAAATATTCATTAAGTGATAATATTTACAGTAATTTTTTAGCCAAAAAAAGTGAGGCAGAAGTAGTAAAAGCAGCTAATTTATCAGATATCCGTTTTCTAGATAAAGCCAAAGATATTGGCGGTGGACTTATTGGACAAAAAACAAATGTCAATTATGTAATTGCCTTTTTTGCAGGAATTCTTATTCCGTTATTATTAATTTTTATAATACTCTTCATAAATAATTCGGTACAAAATGTCGAGGATATAAGCCGTTTGACTAACATACCTTTAATAGGGGTAATAGGTAAAAACAATACAAAATCAAACTTAGCGGTTTATGACAAACCAAAATCGGCTTTATCAGAATCTTTTAGAGCAATTCGATCTTCTTTACAATTTATTTACAAGAAAAATAACGTTGATGGTACAAAAACTTTGATGTTGACATCAACAATTTCAGGAGAAGGAAAATCTTTTTGTTCTATAAATATTGCAACCGTATTTGCTTTAAGTGAGAAAAAAACAATAATTGTAGGTTTAGATTTAAGAAAACCAAAGATTTTTGAAGATTTTAATGTAAAAAATGATATTGGAGCAGTAAATTATTTGATAGGACAAAAAAGTTTATCAGAAATTGTGCAAAAAACTCAAATTCCGTATTTAGATTTTATTTCTTCAGGACCAATTCCACCCAATCCTTCAGAGCTAATTATGAGTGAGGCAATGGGCGAATTAATAAAAGAATTAAAACAAAACTATGATTATATAATTCTAGATACTCCGCCAGTTGGATTAGTTGCCGATGCACTTGAATTGGCACAATACTGTGATGTAACTTTGTATATAATTCGTCAGAATTACACCAAAAAAGATATGATAACACTATTGAATAATCGCGAAAAACGTGGCGAATTGAATAATATCAGTATCGTTTTTAATGGCTTCGAAAATAAAGCAAAATATGGTTACGCCTATGGATATGGTTTTGATTATGGTTATGGAACTTATTCTAATGGATACCACGAAGACGATAAACCGAGCAGTATTTTGTCAAAATATTATGGAATAATTAGAAAAAAAATATCAAAATAAAAAATGAAATCAAATGCAGATATTTCAATTTTAGTAACTGGTGGAGCAGGTTTCATTGGTTCTAATTTATGCGAATATTTTTTGAATAAAAATTATAAAGTTGTTTGTCTAGATAATTTTTCGACTGGCCATCATCACAATATTTTAGAATTTTTAGAAAACGAAAATTTCAAATTATATCAAGGAGATATTCGAGATTTCGAAACTTGCAAAAATGCAGTTCAGAATATTGATTATGTTTTTCATCAAGCTGCGTTAGGTTCGGTTCCAAGATCAATTAACGATCCAATAACTACTAATGAAGTCAATGTTTCTGGATTTTTGAATATGATTACTGCAAGTCGAGACGCCAAAGTCAGAAGGTTTATTTATGCAGCAAGCTCAAGTACTTATGGCGATTTAGAAAGTTTGCCCAAAACCGAAAATTTAATAGGAAAACCGCTTTCTCCTTATGCTATAACTAAATATGTCAACGAATTATATGCTGATATTTTTAGCAAAAATTATGGTTTAGAAACAGTTGGATTGAGATATTTTAATGTTTTTGGACGCAAACAAGATCCAAATGGTGCTTATGCAGCCGTGATTCCTAAATTTGTATCACAATTAATGAGCCATGAAAGTCCAACAATTAATGGCGATGGCAATTTTTCAAGAGATTTTACATACATAGACAATGTTCTTGAGATGAATGAGTTAGCAATGTTGACTAAAAATCCAAAAGCAATTAACACAGTATACAACACAGCATTTGGAGATAGAAATACTTTAAATGATTTAGTTAAATGTCTAAAATTATATTTATCTGAATTTGATTCAAAAATTGCCGAAATTCCAGTTATTTACGCAGAAAAAAGATCAGGTGATATTCCACATTCTTTAGCAAGTATCGATAAAGCAAAAGAATTATTAAATTATAATCCAAAATTTTCAATGCAATCTGGTTTGAAACAAGCAATCAAATGGTATTGGGATAACTTAAAATAGTGTTTTTAATAAAATATTTGCACTTTTGCAAAAAAGAATTTAAATAAAAAGATGAAGATTACAAAAATATGTTGCATCGGAGCTGGTTATGTTGGTGGTCCAACAATGTCCATTATTGCTCAGAAATGTCCACACATTCAAGTTACAGTTGTTGATTTGAATGTCGAACGAATAGCAGCTTGGAACGACGAAAATGTTGATAATATTCCGATTTATGAACCAGGTTTATCCGAAATTGTCGCAGAAGCCAGAGGTAGAAATTTATTTTTTTCTACAAATGTTGAAAAAGCAATCGACGAAGCACAAGTTATATTTATATCAGTAAATACACCAACCAAAACGTATGGCTCTGGAAAAGGAATGGCTGCCGATTTAAAATATATCGAACTTTGCGCTAGACAAATAGCTGCAGTCTCTAAAACAGATAAAATTGTTGTCGAAAAATCAACTTTGCCAGTTCGAACTGCCGAAGCTATTAAAAGCATTTTGGATAATACTGGAAATGGTGTTCAATTTCAGATTTTATCAAATCCAGAATTTCTAGCCGAAGGAACAGCTGTCGATGATTTATTAAATCCAGACCGTGTTTTAATTGGTGGCGAGCAAACTCCAGGAGGATTATCTGCCATCAACTCATTAGTCGAAGTTTATGCCAATTGGGTCAATAAAGAAAATATATTAACAACCAATCTTTGGTCGTCAGAATTGTCTAAATTAACAGCAAATGCCTATTTAGCTCAAAGAGTATCATCAATAAATGCACTTTCTGAACTTTGCGAAAAAACTGGTGCCGATGTAAACGAAGTTGCCAAAGCAATTGGAATGGACAGCCGAATTGGTTCTAAATTCTTGAAAGCATCTGTTGGTTTTGGTGGATCTTGTTTTCAAAAAGACATTTTGAATCTTGTATATATCTGCAAATCTTTCGGTTTGAACGAAGTTGCCGATTATTGGGAACAAGTCATTATTATGAATGACCATCAAAAAAGAAGGTTTTCTAAAAATATAGTTCAAACATTATACAACACAGTTTCTGGAAAAAAAATCGCATTTCTAGGTTGGGCTTTCAAGAAAGACACCAATGATACCAGAGAATCTGCTGCTATTTATATAGCCGATGATTTAATAAACGAGCAAGCCAATATAGCAGTTTTTGATCCAAAAGTTTCTGAGAAAAAAGTATTAGCTGATTTGGATTATCTCGAATCAAGAACATCTGAATCGAATAAAATGCACGTTCAAAGTTATGAAAATGCTCTTGATGCTTGTAAAAACGCACATGCAATTGCGATTTTGACAGAATGGGAAGAATTTAAAACTTATGATTGGCAATACATTTATGACAATATGCAAAAACCAGCATTTGTATTTGATGGGAGAAACTTATTGGACAGAAAAAAGTTAGAAAAAATCGGTTTTATATACCAAGGTATTGGTTCTTAATTTTATCGAATGAAAATAAAAATTGCAATTATTGGTCTAGGATATGTTGGTTTGCCATTGGCAAGACTTTTTGCCACAAAATATAATGTAGTAGGATTTGACATTAATCAAAATAGAATCTTAGAATTAAATTCAGGTTTTGATAATACTTTAGAAATTTCTAATGATTTATTGAAATCAGTTTTAAAATTAGAATCTTCTGCAGAAAATGGACTTTTTTGCACCAATAATAGTAACGACATAAAAGATTGTAATTACTATATTGTTACTGTTCCAACTCCAGTTGATGAAAACAAAAAAGCCGATTTAACACCTTTATTTAAAGCTAGCGAAACTGTTGCTAATGTTTTAAAAATTAATGATATTGTGATTTATGAGTCGACAGTCTATCCTGGAGTGACAGAAGATGAATGTGTGCCAATTCTTGAAAAAATTAGTGGATTAAAATTCAATCAAGATTTTTTTGCTGGATATTCGCCAGAACGCATAAACCCAGGAGATAAAGAACATACAGTCGATAAAATCTTGAAAGTTACTGCTGGTTCTACTCCAGAAATCGGAACTAAAGTCAACGATTTATACAAGTCAATAATAACTGCTGGAACGCATTTGGCACCTTCAATAAAAGTAGCCGAAGCTGCTAAAGTTATCGAAAATTCACAGCGTGATATTAATATTGCATTTGTAAACGAATTAGCTAAAATATTTAATTTACTTGAAATTGATACGCACGCTGTTCTTGAAGCTGCTGGTACAAAATGGAATTTTCTACCTTTCAAGCCAGGTTTAGTAGGTGGACATTGCATTGGCGTCGATCCATATTATTTAGCACAAAAAGCTCAAGAAGTTGGTTATAATCCCGAAATTATTCTTGCTGGAAGACGCTTGAATGATAGTATGGGCGAATATGTTGCGAGTCAAGTTGTCAAATTAATGATTAAAAATGAAATTGCTATTAAAGGTGCAAATCTATTAATGCTTGGAATTACTTTCAAAGAAAATTGTCCTGATGTTCGCAATACCAAAATAGTAGATGTTGTAAAAAGCATTGCTGATTATGGAATTAATGTAACATTATTTGATCCTTGGGCAAATCCTCTTGAGGTAAAAAAAGAATATAATTTAGAAAATTTGACTAAATTGCCTAATCAAAAATTTGATGCTATAGTTTTGGGAGTTGCTCACAAACAATTTCTTGATTTAGATTTTGATAATCTAAAAACTGAAAATTCGGTTATTTACGACGTAAAAGGAATTTTAAAAGAAAAAGCTGATAAAAGTCTATAAAAATTTAAAAATGAAAAAAATATTAATCACTGGTGGAGCTGGATTTATTGGTTCTCATGTTGTCAGAAGATTTGTGAATAAATATCCGAATTATCATATTTTTAATTTAGATGTTTTGACCTACGCTGGAAATCTCGAAAATATTTCAGATATAGAAAAACTGCCGAATTATACTTTCGTGAAAGCTGATATTGTGGACGAAACTTTTATAAATAATTTGTTTGCAGAACATCAATTTGACGGAGTTGTGCATCTTGCAGCCGAATCTCATGTAGATCGATCCATAACCGATCCATTATCATTTGTCCGTACAAATGTTATTGGAACAATGAATTTGTTAAATGCAGCCAAAAATTCTTGGAAAAATGATTTCGAAGGAAAACGGTTTTATCATGTTTCGACTGATGAGGTTTATGGCTCACTTGGAGCTGAGGGTTTGTTTACAGAAACTACTGCCTATGACCCAAATTCTCCTTATTCAGCATCAAAAGCAAGTTCGGATCATTTTGTTCGTGCTTATGGCGAAACCTATGGTTTGCCTTATGTAATAACCAATTGCTCTAACAATTATGGACCTAATCATTTTCCTGAAAAATTAATTCCACTCTTTATCAATAACATTATTAATAACAAGTCTTTACCAGTTTATGGCGACGGAAAATATACTCGCGATTGGCTTTTTGTTGAAGACCACGCAGTAGCAATCGACCTAGTTTTTCATGAAGGCAGAAACCACGAAACCTATAATATTGGCGGATTCAATGAATGGCAAAACATCGATTTAGTCAAATTGCTTTGTACTATTATGGATGAAAAATTGGGCAGAAATGCAGGGAAATCAGCCGAATTAATAACTTATGTAAAAGACCGTCCAGGTCATGATTTGCGATATGCTATTGATGCTTCAAAAATTAATAAAGAACTAGGTTGGTCGCCATCTGTTACTTTCGAACAAGGTTTACAACTAACAATTGATTGGTTTTTAAACAATGAAACTTGGCTAAACAATGTAACTTCTGGCGAATATGCCAAATATTACGACAAACAATACAATTAGGTTTTCAGAGATTTAATTATGAAAAAAAACAATGTTATTTTATCGGTTGTAATGATAACATTTGGTCACGAAAAATACATTTCTCAGGCAATTCTAAGTGTTTTAATGCAAGAAACCGATTTTGATTTTGAGTTAATTATTTCTAATGATTGCTCACCAGATAATACAGATATCGTTGTTAATCAGATTATTGAAAACCATCCGAAAGGTAATAATATTAAATATTTTAGTCATAAAAATAATTTAGGAATGATGTCTAATTTTATTTTTGCTTTAAGTCAGTGCAATTTAAAATACATTGCACTTTGCGAAGGAGATGATTATTGGACTGATAAATCAAAACTTCAAAAACAGGTAAATTTTCTTGAAAAAAATGAAGATTATGTTGTTTCTTGGACTGATTATTTAAATCTAAATGACAAGAAAAATGTTTTAACTCAAAATAATTTTTCTAAAAAATTGCCAGAATTATATACTATTAACTTTGATAACATTTTTAATCCTTATTGCACATTGACATTAACTGCTGTTTTTAAAAAAAGTGCATTAGATATTGAAGAATTGAACAAATTTAATCATTCAAAAGACAATACTTTGTATTCGTTATTGCTTACAAATGGTTTAGGTATTTTTATGAATTTTAGTTCAGGAGTGTATAGAATTCACGAAGGTGGTATTTTTTCATTAAAATCAAGTTACTATAAAAAATTAAATTCTTACGAAAATATTAATGAAATTCTTAAATTAATTCCAGAATCAAGAACCAAAAACATTGCTAATTTAAAAGACAATTTGTTTTTGGATACTGCTATTGAAATACTTATATTAAAAACAAGCAAGCAAAAAATTGACAAATCTCAAATAGAATTTCTTAAAAGATTTCTAAGTCAAAGCCATTTTTCAGCTAAAATAAAATTTGCAAAAGCCTATTTGTCATTATTTTTATTCAAAAAATAATTTTCAATTTTCAGAAAAATGAAACTATCTATAATTATTCCAATATATAACATCGAAGCTTATTTAGCTGAATGTATAGATAGTATCGTTAATCAAATCGATAATAAAGAAGTCGAAATAATTCTAATTAACGACGGTTCGACCGATAATTGTAAATCTATTTGTGAAGAATATGTTAAAAAACACCAAAACATACTACTTATAAATCAATCAAATCGTGGTCAAGGATTTGCGAGAAACCTTGGTTTAGAAATCGCAAAAGGAGAATTTGTTTGGTTTATAGATGGCGACGATTGGATTATTGATAATACAATTAATACAATTTTAGAAAACTTAAATAATTTTGATATAGAAATGCTAGAGTTTTCATTTCAGTTTTATTATCAAAAAACCAAAAAATTCGCATCTGCTTTATATGGCGAAAAAAACATTGAAACGACAAACGGAATTGACTTTATCAAAAAAAATGAAAGGGTTTTAATTCCAGTTTGGTTGTATATTTATAAAAAATCATTTCTAAAAACCAACAAAATAATATTTAACGAAGAAACTTTTTCTGAAGACGAAAAATTCAACTGGGATTGCTTTTGTTATGTAAATAAAATTAAAAAAATTGATTTAATTGTCGTTAATTATAGAATTAGACCCAATTCTTTAATAAATAGTAATGTTTATGAAAAAAGGATTAAATCATCAATTTTTATTCTGGATTATTTTCAGAATCTAAAAAAAATCAATTATTTTGGATTAATAGATATTGAAAATAAAATATACAACAACCTAAATCAATTTTTTAGTTTTTTGATAAAATCTAATTTAAGTTTAAATTCGAAAATCGAATATTTAAAAAAGGTCAAAAAAATAATTCCTAAAATTCAGCCTTTTGAAAGTGAAAGAGAAATTGTTTCACTTGAAAAAAAAATATATAATTTTAATGTATATTTATTCTATTTTTACAAACTATTTAGAAATTATATAAGATAATAATATCTTTATAAAACCTTTATCAATCATAAATGAAAGATGTTTTATTTGTAATCGAATCTTTGAATTGTGGCGGTTCCGAAAAAAGTCTTTTGGCAATTCTCCAAAATTTTGATTATTCTAAATATAATGTCGATTTATTAATGATTGTTGAAGATTCTGAATTTCAGAAGTTTTTGCCTAAAGAAGTAAATGTAATTTTTTTTAAACCTTTAAAAGATACTGGGTTTTTTAAACTTTTATTAAATAGAATTCAATTAAAGGTTTTAAAAATCGACAAAAAATTTCATCCTGCTCAAGTTTTTTGGAGGGTTTTTGGAAAAAGTATCCCAAATCACAATAAATTTTACGATACCATTTTTGCTTCAAATCAAGGTTTTGCGACTTATTTTGTAGCAACTAAAACTAAATCTTTCAAAAAAATTGCTTATTTAAATATTGATTATAAAATTGCGGGTTACAAACCTAGTTTTGATATTGGTTTTTATAAAAAATTCGATAAAATAATTTCTGTTTCTGGTCAATGCGAATCAATTTTTATTAATGAAATGAATTTGATTGGTCAAAAATTTGACACACAAGTTATTTACGACATTACTGATGTGACATCAGTTTTAAGTTTAAGTAAAGTTGGAAAAAAATTACCAGATTCAAATAAAATTAAAATCGTAACAGTTTGCAGATTAACACATCAAAAAGGTCTTGACTTGGCAATTGAAGCGTGTGATATTTTGGTTAGAAAAGGTTATGATATAAATTGGTTTATTGTCGGAGAAGGTGTTTTGAGACCAAAACTAGAAGCGTTAATTACTAAATTCAAACTGCAAAATAATTTTTATTTATTGGGTTTTGACGAAAATCCTTTTGGATATATGAAATCTTGCGATATTTATGTTCAAACATCTATTTTCGAAGGATTAGGATTGACTGTTTTAGAAGCCAAAATAATAGAAAAACCAATAGTATGCACTAATTTTCCGACTGTAAAGCACATTCTAAAAGATGATTTTTCGGGTTTAATTTGCGAAATGAATTCAATTGATATAGCTTCAAAAATTGAAAAATACATTAACAATCCTGATTTGAAAAACAAAATTATCAATAACTTAAAAAAACCTGATAATTCTGAAAAAGAAAGAACAATGAAAAGTTTGTATCAATTAATAGAATCCTAACTTTTACTGTGAAATGAAAAAAATTTTAACAATAACCTGCCATAATGTATATAATCATGGTGCAACTTTGCAACAATTGGCAATGTTAGAATATTTAAAATCATTGAATTTTGATGCAAAAACAATAAATTATAAACCAAGTTATTTAAGTAATCACTACAACTTATGGGCAATTTCAAATAATAAATTTCAAAAAAATATTTTTTTACAACTTATTTATTTGACATTAAAATTACCTGTAAGATTAATAGAAAGAAAAAGAAAAACTAATTTTGATGCTTTCGAAAAGAAATATTTAGATATATTGCCAAAAAAGTTTCACAATAATTTAGAATTAAAATCTAACTTACCAGAAGCAGATTTTTATATTACAGGTAGCGATCAAATATGGAATTCTTTTTTTGAAAACGGAAAAGATCCAGCTTTTTATTTAGATTTTGTTCCTACTAATAAGATTAAAATTGCTTATGCTGCAAGTTTTGCCATAGATGAATTTGGAGAAAATATTAATGATTTTGTATTTGATAAAGTCAGCAGAATCAATAATGTATCTGTTAGAGAAACTTCGGGATTGACAATTCTTGAAAAATTAGGGATCACAAATGCAATTCAAGTTCTAGATCCAGTTTTTTTATTAGATGCAGATTTTTGGAAAAATAATTTTGTACAAACAATAAACCAAAATTTTATTTTTGTTTATGATTTTGATAATAATTTAGAAATCAAAAAAACAGCTTTGTATTTGGCTAAAAAACATAATTTAAAAATTTATTCTGTCAACCAAAATATTAATTATACTGATAAAAAATATGTCTTTTCAGCTCCAAATGATTTTTTAAGTTTAATTTTTAACGCTAAATTTGTTTTATCAAACTCATTTCATGCAGTAGCATTTTCTTTAATTTTTAATAAAAAGTTTTTGGTTTTTAATCGTTCAGAAAAAATCAATACCAGAATGCGAGATTTATTAGAAAACTTGAATATTAGTCATTTATTAATTAACGAAAATCAAAAAACAGACATTGAAACTAATAATTTTGATTATAAAACTATAAATATTTTAATTTCTAATAAAATTAAAATATCTAAAGATTTTCTTTTAAACGCCTTAAAATAGTCAACCCAAATGCTATATTTTTTAATAATTTATAATGGAATCAGGTTTGGACTATTGAATTTATTTAATAAAAATTTTAAATCTTCAATAATTCAAAGAATTCACCCTTCAGTAAAAATTGATTTGTTTCAAAATGGCAAAATAACATTGGGTCGAAATCTAGATTTTTCTAGAAATTGTTCAATAATAGCAACTAATAATGGAGAAATTATTATTGGCGAAAAAGTTTTTATAAATCAAAATTGCTCAATAAGTTCTAAGTCAAAAATCACAATTGGAGACAATTGTAACTTTGGTCCAAATGTTTGTATTTTTGATAATGATCACAAATTTGATTCTAAAAATGGTGTAAGTTCATCGGAATATAATGTTGGTGAAATAAGTATTGGTTCAGGAACTTGGTTGGCAAGCAACGTAGTTGTTTTAAGAAACACAACTATTGGTCGCAATTGTGTTATTGGTGCAGGTTGTATTATAAAAGGGAATATTCCTGACGCCACGATGGTTTTTATGGATAATTTACAAATCCAAAAATCAATTATTTAATGAAAATTTTATACATAACCAATCAAATTTGTGGCGCTGGCGGACTCGAAAGGGTTTTGTCTATTAAAGCTAGTTATTTGGCTGATAATTTTGGTTATGAAGTGCATATTGCAACATTAAATCAATACAAAAAAACACTTTTTTTTGATTTTTCTGATAAAATTAATTATCATGATATTGCTGTTTTCGGTAATTTTATTAAATATTTTTATAAATATATTTCTGGATTAAATAGGATAATTATTAAAATAAAACCTGATGTTATAATTGTTTGCGATGATGGACTAAAAGCTTTTTTTTTACCAATATTTCTCAAAAAAACTTGCCCAATTGTTTACGAAAGGCATGTTTCTAAAAATATTTCAATAAACGAAAATGATAATCAATTGCAGAAATTGAAAATTAAATTTTCTTTTTTATTAATGAATTTTCTAGGTAAATTTTTCACGAAATTTATTGTTTTAACTAAAGGTAATATCCAAGAATGGAAATTAAAAAACATAGAAGTTATTGCCAACCCACTAACTTTTTACCCTTTAGAGTCATCAACTTTAAAAAACAAAACCGTAATTGCTGTTGGCAAACAATCTTATCAAAAAGGGTATGATAGATTATTAAAAAGTTGGCAGATTGTAAACAAGACAAATCCTGATTGGAAATTAAAAATTTATGGAACAATTGACGAAAAACACAAACTAAATCAATTAAAAAAAGAATTAAATATTGATGATTCTGTATGCTTTTTTCCAGCTGAAAAAAACATAGAATCTAAGTTTCTAGAAGCTTCTATTTTTGCACTTTCATCAAGATACGAAGGTTTCGGAATGGTAATAATCGAGGCTATGGCTTGTGGTTTGCCAACGGTTTCATTTGATTGTCCTTGTGGGCCAAAAGACATTATTCTAAATGGAATTGATGGTTTTCTAGTAGAAAATAATAATATTGAAGAATTTGCAAAAAAAATAAATTTTTTAATTGAAAATGAAAATTCAAGAATACAATTTGGAGAAAAAAGCAAACAAAATGTGAAGCGTTTTTTGCCAGAAATAATTATGAAATCTTGGGATGATTTATTTAAAAACTTAGTGAAATGAGAATTTTATATTGTACCAATCAACTTTATGTTCATGGAGGAATTGAAAGGATTTTATCCCAAAAAATGAATGCATTGGTACAAGATTATGGTCATGAAGTCTATTTGTTAACTTTTGAACAAAAAGATCAAAATTTTGTTTACAATCTAAATAAAAAAATAATTTTTAATGATTTAAGGATTAACTATTTGTCAGGAAAAAGTTATTATAATCCAAAAAATATTATAAAAATTGTAAAGCATTTTTTTAAATTAAAGTCAGCAATTACTAGAATTAAACCAGATATTATTATATCAATTAGTTTTACACCAGACCAATATTTTTTGCCATTTATTGATAAAAAAATTCCAAAGATCAAAGAACTGCATTCGTCTGGAATAATTGTTTCTAAATGTGCGAATCAAGGAAAAGGGTTTAAAGTGTGGTTCAATAATAAATTAATTGATGTGTTTAATAAATACAATTCGTTAGTATTATTAAACAAAGATGAAAAGAAGTATTTTCCTAGAGCAAACACTTTCGAAATCAATAATTTTACAGACTTTGTTGTCGAAAATAATATAGAAAAAGAAAACACAATTATTGCTGCTGGTAGAATTGTACCTGCAAAACAATTTGAAGAATTGGCTTTTATTTGGAAAAAAATTCACCTAAATTTTCCTGATTGGAAAATTAAAATTTTTGGAGACGGAGATGCATATATAATCATAAATCTAAAAAAAATAGTCTCAGAATTACAAATCGAAAATAGTTTTTTGATTTTTGAAGCTACAAAAAATATTAAATTAGAAATGCAAAAATCCAAAGTTTATGCAATGACTTCTCAAACAGAATGTTTCCCGATGGTTTTGCTTGAAGCTCAAATTTGTGGCTTGCCAATTATTAGTTATGATTGTCCAAACGGACCAAGAAACATTATTAATAACGAAGTTGACGGTTTTTTGATAGAAGATAAAAACAGAATTTTATTTGCAGAAAAACTTTCTTTTTTACTGACAAATAAGGATTTATTGATTAAAATGAGTCAAAATTCTTCGGTAAATGTCAATCGGTTTAATAAATCAAAAATAATGACAATTTGGAACAATTTATTTCAAGAAGTTCTGAAAAAGGCACAATCTAATAGATAATTTTAAAATTTGTGATAATAGATAATATTATTGTTTATTTTTGAAAATTATAATAATTTTAGAATTATTAAACAAAAAATAAATGAGTTTAGTTCCTTTAGAATATTATAATCAAATATACCACATATTTATATTTTTTGTAGTTACCATCGTTTTTATTAAGGGTTTTGGAGATAAATTAAATTCTCAATCAAATATTAATAGCACTAATTTGTTAGGGCTGTTTTTATTTTTTGTTGTCTTGTTTTATATGGGTTTTCGACCAATTAGCTATCAATTTGGCGACATGGGATCGTATGCTAAACAATTCCAAGAATTTAAAAGTGGTGTAATTCCAACCTTCAAAAAAGATATACTTTTTGAATACTTAATGTATTTTTTCGCACAATTTACTAACGCAAATATTTTCTTTTTCTTTTGCTCTTTTCTATATATTTATCCATTATTTATAATTTCTAAAAAACTTTTCAAGGAGTATTGGTTTTATTCTTTTTTAATTTTTTTGGCATCTTTTTCATTTTGGGCTTATGGTACAAATGGTATAAGAAATGGATTTGCAACATCAATTTTTTTATTAGCAATTTGCCAAAAAAGAATAGTCTTCAAAATAATTTTATTGACAGTTGCGGTTTTAACCCATCAGTCATTATATATTCCTGTATTGGCATATATTTTAACTATTTTTTATAAAAACAATAAAACTTATTTTATTATTTGGTTAATGGTTATTCCTATATCATTGGTTTTAGGAAACGTTTTAGAAGGATTTTTTCTTAATTTAGGATTAGGTCAAAAAGAAGATATACAAGGTTATCTTGGCGAATTTGATGAAGATTCTGAAAATGTAGTTTTAAAAGTTGGATTCAGATGGGACTTTTTAATCTATAGTGCAAGTGCTGTCTATGCTGCTTGGTTTTTTATCTACAAAAAAAAGTTTAATGATTTGTTATACAGTCAATTTGTCAATATTTATTTGACTGCAAATGCTTTTTGGGTATTGGTAATTAGAGCCAATTTTTCTAATAGATTTGCCTATTTATCTTGGTTTATGATGGGTTTAATTATTATTTATCCATTATTAAAGGTCAAGTTTTATAACAATCAACATCAAGTTATAGGTTTGATTTTGTTGGTTTATTGTTTCTTTTCTTTTCTTTTAAATTTCATTTTAGGATAAATCATGAAAACATTAACCGTTTTTACACCTACTTTTAACAGAGCCTTTTGTATTCAAAATCTTTATGAAAGTTTAGTCAATCAAACTTGTCAAGACTTCGAATGGTTAATTATCGATGACGGTTCTTCAGACGAATCTAAAAATTTAATTGATTCTTGGATTAATGAAAATAAAATTGTTATTAAATATATTTTTCAGCAAAATCAGGGCATGCATGGTGCACACAATACAGCTTATAAAAATATTAAAACAGAATTAAATACGTGCATTGATTCAGACGATTTTATGACTATCGATGCTGTAAAAAATATTTTAGAATGTTGGAATTCTATTCTTAATAAATACAATTATGCTGGAATTATAGGTTTAGATGTTGACAAAGAATTTAAAATTATTGGAACAAAATTTAAAGATAATTTATCAGAAACTACATTAAGTGGTTTTTATAAAAACGGAGGAACAGGAGATAAAAAAGTAGTTTATAGAACAGAAATTATTAATAAATATCCAGAATATCCTATATTCGAAGGCGAAAAATATGTTTCTTTAGGATATAAATATTTGTTAATAGACCAAGATTATAAACTATTTGTACTCAATAAACCACTTGTTGTTGTAGAGTATCTAGAAAGCGGCTCAACGCTAAATATGTTAAATCAATATAAAAATAATCCTAAAGGATTTGCATTTATAAGGATTGTAAATATCAAATTTGCAACAAGTTTTTATGAAAAATTCAAACTATCTATTCATTATGTTTCTAGTAGCATTTTTGCAAAAAACCCAAATTTTTTAAAAGAAGCTTCCCTTAAATTATTAACATTTTTGGCAATTCCTTTTGGATTACTTTTGTATTTTTATATAAAATTTAAAACAAAAAAATAATTAAATAAATACTATTCAATGAAATTATTAGTTTGTTTTGGAACTAGACCAGAAGCTATCAAAATGTGTACATTGGTAATAGAACTAAAAAAACAAGGTTTCGAAGTCTTTGTTTGTGTTACTGCTCAACATCGAGAAATGCTTGATCAAGTTCTAGATTTTTTTGAAATAAAACCAGAATTTGATTTGAATTTAATGAAACAAAATCAATCATTAAACCAAATAAGTGCCAATATATTTAATGCTATTGATAATGTTTTGACAGATGTAAATCCAGATTTGGTTTTTGTTCACGGCGACACAACTACATCAAGTATTGTTGCTTGGGCTTCATTTCATCGCAAAATAAAAGTTGCACATGTTGAGGCTGGATTAAGAACATTTAATTTAAAAAACCCTTTTCCTGAGGAATTTAACCGACAAATAACTAGCAAAATTGCCGATTTTCATTTTGCACCAACATTATTAGCACAACAAAATTTATTAAACGAAAACATTAACCCAAAAAATGTTTTAATTACTGGCAATACTGTAATAGATTCTTTGCTTTGGACATTAAATAAATTAGAAAATAACTATACAAATGCTGCAATCGAAAACTTAAAAAAGGTTATAGATTTTTCAAAAAAAATTATTTTGGTTACCAGCCATCGAAGAGAAAATTTTGGGAATTCTTTCGAAAATATTTGTAAATCATTAATTTTAATTTCTAAAATACCAAATGTTCAAATAATTTTTCCATTACATTTAAATCCAAATATAAATGCACCAGCAAGACATTACTTATCAAATATTGCAAATATTAAACTTATTAATCCTTTAGATTATCCAAGTTTTGTTTGGATTATGAAAAAATCATATTTGATTTTAACAGATTCTGGTGGCATTCAAGAAGAAGCGCCGACTTTAGGAATTCCTGTTTTAGTATTGCGAGAAACTACTGAGCGACCAGAAGCTGTAGATGTCGGAACAGTAAAAATGGTTGGGTCGGATATCAAAAAAATTCTAAATTCTGTAATAAATCTTATTGAAGATAAATCATTTTATTTAGAAATGTCTAAGCTCCATAATCCTTACGGAAATGGAGATGCGAATCAAAAAATCATTAGATTCATAAAAACTAATTGTCAATGATTCCAAAAATAATTCATTATTGTTGGTTTGGAGACGGCGAAATGCCCAAAATAGCTAAACAGTGTATTGCCAGTTGGAAAAAGGTTTTGCCAGAATATGAAATAAAGTTTTGGAACGAAAATAATTTTGATATAAATGTTTCAGCTTTTTCTAAACAAGCTTATCAACTTAATAAATTTGCATTTGTATCTGATTATGCAAGAGTTTATATTCTTAAAAAATATGGCGGAATTTATCTTGATATCGATATAGAAATTGTTAAAAATCTTGACGAAATACTCGAAAAAAATGTGGTTCTTGGCACTGATGAAAATGGGTTTTTAACAGCATTTATGGCTGCTAAAAAGGAAAGTAAGTATTTTTCGGAACTTTTAGAAGTTTATGATAAAATGGAATTTATTAAAAAAAATGGTACTATAAATAATGTGACAAATAATTATTGGATGCAAGATGTATTGATAAAATTTGGTTTCGAATTAATCAATAAAAATCAAGAATTATCAGATGGTATTTTTGTTTATCAAGACGATTTTTTTCATGCTCGAAGTCTCGTTTCAGGGAAATATAATATTACAAATAATACCTACGCAATACACCACCATAGTTTGTCTTGGATTTCTTTCAAAACTAAAATCATTAGATTTTTTAGATTAAAATTGCTCGTTCCGATTATCGGATCTGAAAATTATACAAATTTTACTAAAAAAATAAAATGATGCAAAATCAACCAATTCGAATTCTTCAAATAGTAACCTCGATGAATATAGGTGGATTAGAAACTATGTTAATGAATTATTATAGAAATATTGATAGAAGTAAAGTTCAATTTGACTTTCTAGTACATCGTTCTGAAGAAGGTCATTTTGAAAAAGAAATTTTAGAACTAGGCGGAAAAATTTATCGTGTTTTACCACTAACAATCAATGGTTTTTTTGCATACAATCGTTCATTAAAAAGGTTTTTTCTAAACCATAATTATCATAAAATTGTTCATGTACATAATAATGCTTTTGGGTATTTCCCTATAAAAGCATCTAAAAAAGCCAATATTCCAATTAGAATTATTCATAGTCATGTTTCGATGGTTAATGAATTTTCTATAAAAGTATTAGTTGGCAATTTTTTAAAATTAAAATTTGCAAAAATTGCTACAAATTTTATAGGTTGTAGCCAATCTGCAGGCGAATGGATGTTTGGAAAAAATACTAATTTTATAGTTTTGAATAACGCAATAGATTCGAATAAATTTAAATTTGATGAACAATTAGACTCTCAAAAACGAGTTGAATTATCTTGTCAAAACACAATTAATTTTATAAATGTTGGTAGGTTTTCGGCATCAAAAAATCATTTTTTTTTAATTGAAATTTTCAAAGAAATTTTATTAATTAATTCAAATTGCAAACTTTTTTTAGTAGGTGAGGGCGAATTAAAACATCATATTGAACAAAAAATCAAAGATTTTAATCTAACAGATAAGGTTGTTTTTCTAGGTTTACGAAATGATGTAAATGATATTTTGCAAGCTATGGATTTTTTTATTTTTCCATCTCATTATGAGGGTTTGCCAGTATCATTAATCGAGGCTCAAGCTGCTGGATTAAAATGCATTACATCAACAGGTGTGCCGTTAGAAGTTGCAATTGTTCCAGGATTAGTTTCGTTTTTAAATCTCGAAAAATCTGCAAAATACTGGGCTGAATTTATTTTGAATAAATTTCCACATCAAAAAAATGTTACAGATAAAATTATTGCAAATGCTGGTTTTAATGTAATTGAAAATGGCAAATGGTTACAAAATTATTACATAGATTTGTTTAATAAACAAAAATAAAAATTGAAAAAAAAACTAATCAGAACCGCTACTGTTTCTTCGTCTTTAGATATTTTGCTCAAAGGTCAATTGGCTTTTTTGAATAAAAATTTCGAAGTTATTGCCGTTTCTGGTCAAGACAGTCATTTGGATAAAGTGTTTAGTCGTGAAAAAGTAAAAACAATTGATATAGCTTTTAAAAGACATATTAATCCAATTCAAGATTTAATTTCTTTATTTAAATTATATAAAATTCTTAAAACAGAAAAACCATATATTATTCATTCTATTACTCCTAAAGCTGGTTTATTGTCAATGATTGCTGGATTTTTTGCTCGAGTTCCAATTAGAATCCACACTTTTACTGGTTTGATTTTTCAAACTAAAACTGGTTTTTCTAAAAGTTTTTTTATTTTTATGGACAGACTTCTATGCCGATTCGCAACACATATTTTCCCCGAAGGAAATGGTGTGAAAAATGATTTAATCAATTTCAAAATCACCAGCAAACCACTTAAAATTATTGCCAATGGAAACATTAACGGAATCGATTTAAATTATTTTAATCCTGATTTGTTTTCTGAAATTGATAAAAATATGCTAAAACAAAATCTCAATATTTCTGAAAATGATTTTGTTTTTATTTACGTTGGACGATTAGTTACAGATAAAGGAATCAATGAGTTAGTAAAAGCTTTTGATAATTTAAAAAAAGAAAATTCAAACACTAAATTGCTTTTAGTTGGCAATTTCGAAAATGATTTAGATCCATTACTTCCAGAAACTTATGAAATTTTAAATAAAAATCAGTCAATAATTTCTGTTGGTTTTCAAGACGATGTTCGTCCTTATTTTGCTGTTGCAAATGCGCTCGTTTTTCCAAGTTATCGCGAAGGTTTTCCTAATGTAGTGTTACAAGCTGGTGCAATGAATTTGCCAAGTATTGTGACCAATATTAATGGTTGTAATGAAATCATTCAAGACGATTTTAATGGAATTATTATTGAATCTCAAAATGAATCTGCTCTTTATGAAGCAATGCAATTGTTTTTAAACGACAAAGAGTTAGTATTGAAGTTGTCTTCTAATTCTAAAGAAAATGTTCTTCAACGATTCGAACAAAGTTTGGTTTGGAATGCTTTATTAGAAGAATATTATAAGCTTTAAGTTTGATTTTACGGAATCAAATCCAAAAAAGTTGCTACTTTTAAGGAATCAAATCCAAAAAAGTTACAACTTTTAGGGAATCAAATCCAAAAAAGTTGCTACTTTTAGGGAATCAAATCCAAAAAAGTTATATATTTGTACAATAAACGTTGAATTATGGTAAATCGAATATTAGAAAAAACTTTAAAACTTAAACTTTTCAAGAAAAAAGCTATCATTTTGTTAGGATCCAGACAAGTTGGCAAGACAACTTTGCTCAACAGTTTGTTTGCTAATAAAGAAGATATTCTTTGGATGAATGGTGACGAAATTGATATTCAAAACCTATTTGCAACAATCTCTGCCGATAGATTCAAAGCAATAATAGGTCAAAAAAAAATTATCATTATTGACGAAGCACAAAGAATACAAAACATTGGTTTGAGGTTGAAATTAATTACAGATTCTATACCAGAAGTTCAGTTAATTGCAACTGGAAGTTCTGCATTTGAATTGGCAAATAGTTTAAATGAACCTCTAACTGGTCGAAAATGGGAATACAAAATGTTTCCGATTTCGTTTGCCGAAATGGTCAATCATCATGGTTTGTTAGAAGAGCAACGACTTTTGCCGCATCGATTGATTTATGGTTACTATCCTGATGTAATCAATAATCAAGGTTCAGAAAAAGAAATCCTTAAATTGCTATCTGATAGTTACCTATATAAAGATGTCTTAATGCTTGAGCAGATAAAAAAGCCCGAAAAATTGGTCAAATTATTGCAAGCATTGGCTTTTCAAGTTGGCTCGCAAGTATCTTATAATGAGTTGGGTAATTTGTGTGGTCTAGATTCTAAAACAGTCGAAAAATATATAACGGTTCTAGAACAAACATTTGTAGTTTTTAAATTAAGTTCGTTGAGCAGAAATATGAGAAACGAACTTAAAAACAGTAAAAAAATATATTTTTACGACAACGGAATTCGTAATGCATTAATATCTAGTTTTAATCAAATAGAAAATAGAACAGACATCGGTGCTTTATGGGAAAATTTTTTGATATCCGAAAGAATGAAATACCTGAATTATAATGCTAAATATTGCAATTTTTGGTTTTGGAGAACCAAAGAACAAAAAGAAATTGATTATATCGAGGAGGAAAATGAGCAAATTACTACATTTGAATTCAAATGGAATCCAAATGCTAAAGTAAAAACGCCCAAAGCTTTTTTAGATAACTATCCAAATTCTAAATTTCAAGTCATTCATAAAGACAATTATTTAGATTTTATTTTTTGAAAAATGTACAAATCATTAATAAAACCAATTTTAGATTTTTTATTTTCGTTAACTGCAATAATAATATTGTTGCCGATTTTTGTATTGGTAACAATATTATTAAGTTTTGCAAATAATGGAAAACCATATTTTTTTCAGTATCGACCTGGTTTGAACGGCAAAATTTTTAAAATAATTAAGTTCAAAACTATGAATGATAAAAAAGATGCAAACAGCAATTTATTACCTGATGAAATCAGGTTAACCAAAATCGGAAAATTTGTTCGCAAAACATCGCTTGATGAAATTCCGCAACTTTTGAATGTAATTATTGGCGATATGAGTCTTATTGGACCACGACCATTATTGGTTTCTTACCTAGATTTTTATACAGAAATTCAATTAAAAAGACACGATGTTAAACCAGGCATAACTGGTTGGGCACAAGTAAATGGAAGAAATACGATAGATTGGAATCAAAAATTCGAACTTGATGTTTGGTATGTACAAAACATAAATTTTCTTTTAGACATCAAAATATTTTTTTTAACCGTCTTGAAATTATTCAAAACTTCTGAAATTTCTGCTGATGGACATTCTACAATGCCCAGATTTGATGAGTCTTAATAAATAAAAATTAGAAATAGAATAAATAAAAAAAATGAATAACATCCTAATAACATCGGCAGGAAGGCGCGTTTCTTTAATCAAATTTTTCAAAATAGAATTGAAGAAAATTTTTATTGATGCAAAAGTTTTTACAACCGATTTTAATCCAGAATTATCTTCGGCATGCAATATTTCTGATGGTTTTTTTAGCATTTGCCGCGTTACGGATGCTAATTATGTTCTAAGTTTAATAGAAATTTGTATTGAAAACAAAATTAAAATCCTAATTCCGACAATCGATACAGAGCTTTTGGTTTTGTCTAAAAATATTCAATTATTTAAAAATAACAATATAGAAGTAGTAATTTCTGATTTTGAAACCATAGAAGTTTTCAGAAATAAACGATTAACACACGATTTTTTTGAGAAATACAATATTAATTGTGCCAAAGAATTTGATAAAACCAATTACGAATTTCCAATTTACATAAAACCAATTGACGGCAGTAGAAGTGTTGATAATTACACGATTTTTAAAAATGAGCAATTAACTGATTATCATTTAGAAAACGAAAAATTAATGTTTCTTGAATATCTAGATCATTCTAAACACACCGAATTTACAATCGATATGTATTATGACAAAAACAGCAAGTTGAAATGTTTGGTGCCAAGGCAAAGACTCGAAATTCGTGATGGAGAAGTTAATAAAGCCATCACAAAATTAGAAAAATTTAACGATGAAATCTGGAATAAATTACAATTTGTAGCAGGATTTAGAGGGTGTATTACTTTGCAAATTTTTGTAAACAACAATACAAATAATATTTATGGAATAGAAATAAATCCTAGATTTGGCGGTGGATTTCCGTTGAGTTATTTGGCTGGAGCCAATTTTGTAAAATGGATTATTGAAGAATATTTGCTAAATCAACCAATTGAAATTTTTCAAGACTGGGAGAAAAACTTAATGATGTTGCGCTATGATGACGAAGTTTTGGTTCGCAATTTTAAACTATAAACAATGAATGATTGCACTATTGTTTTTGATTTAGATGATACAATTGTCAAAGAAATAGATTTTTTGAAATCGGCTTTTCAAGAAATAGCAAATTTTGTAGATTCAAATAATTCAAATCTTTACAATCAAATGTTAGATTGGTATTGTGGCAAACAAAATGTTTTCGAAAAAATTCAAATAAAATATTCTAATTTTGCAATTCAAGATTTGAAAAATATTTACAGAAATCATTTTCCGAATTTTGATTCAAAATCCAAAAATCGACAGTTGCTGATTGATTTAAAACAAAAAGGTTATAAATTAGGACTTATTTCCGATGGATTTTCTGTAACACAACGCAACAAATTGAAAGCTTTAGATATCGAAAATTTATTCGATTTGATAATCATTTCAGAAGAGTTTGGTTCAGAAAAACCAAATTTAAATAATTTTGAAATTTTTCATCAGTTTCAAACACAAAAATATTTTTATATTGCTGATAATACTCACAAAGATTTTGTTGCTCCAAATCGATTGGGTTGGCAAACAATTTGTTTGTTAGACAATGGGCGAAATATTCATCAACAAAATTTTGATTTAGAATTGTTATATTTACCAAACAATACAATAGCTAATCTTTATGAAATTCTGATTTTTATTTCATAAATAAATTGAAATTCTAATAATGACAAAACGACTTTTTGACCTTTCTTTTTCTATTTTAGCTTTACTTTTTTTGGGAATATTTATTTTTTTATTTTGGATAGTAGCCTCAATTGATACCAAATCAAATGGACTTTTTAACCAAGAAAGAATTGGACAATTTGGGAAAAAATTTAAAATTTTTAAGTTAAAATCCATTCAAAACAATTCTGATTTTATTTCTAAATTCGGAAAGTTTATCAGAAAAAACAAAATTGACGAGTTGCCACAGTTTGTAAATATTCTAGTTGGCGATATGAGTTTTGTTGGGCCAAGACCAGACATTGCTGGTTATTATGATAAACTAGAAGGCGAAAATAAAAAAATACTAAATCTAAAACCTGGTTTAACCTCATTGGCATCGATTAAATATGCAAATGAAGACGAAATTTTGTCTCATCAACAAAATCAATTGCAATATAACGATACTATTATTTTTCCCGATAAAGTAAAAATGAACTTGGAATATTATTACAATCAATCTTTACTGCTAGATTTAAAAATAATTTTTAAAACAATTTTTAGATAATTATTTAGATTATTTTTATTAATTTTTAATATATTTGTACTTGTATAATTTTATAATAATGTCAAGTAGTACTTTGTAATTTTATTATAATCTCAAGTTATACTTTCAATTAACATTAAAATCTCAAGTACAAGTTTGAATTTTTATATTTTTAAAATTCATAAAGTATTGATTTATAATAATTTATTTAAAAATGTTTAATAGAAAACAAATATTAATAGATTCAGGAAATGAAAGTCTTTTTTTATGGGGAGCTCGGCAAACTGGAAAAAGTACATTGTTAAAAGAACTTTTTCCAAATGCTTTGTTTTTTGATTTATTAAAGTCTGATGTTTTTGAACGTTATCAAAAAAATCCGCATCAATTTAGAGAAGCCGTTTTAGCAATCGCTCAAGAAACTGTTGTTATTGTCGACGAAATACAAAAAATTCCATCATTGTTAGATGAAATTCATTGGTTGATTGTTAATAATAAAAACCGTTTTATACTGAGTGGTTCAAGTCCAAGAAAAATTATTAGATCAGGAACAAACTTGCTTGGTGGTCGTGCACTTCGCTATGAATTGTATCCGCTAATTCAATCAGAAATTCCAGATTTCGATTTGTTAAAAGCTTTGAATAATGGTTTGTTGCCAAGACATTATTTATCAGAAAATCCAAAAAAATTAATTTCAGCTTATATTGGCAATTATTTGAGAGACGAAATTATTGCAGAAGCCAAAATCAGGAATATAAATGCTTTTACTAAATTTTTAGATGCCGCCGCTTTTTCGAATGGCGAAATGGTTAATTACACCAACGTTGCATCTGATTGTGGCGTTAGCGCAACTACGATTAAAGATTATTTTCAGATTTTAGAGGACACATTAATTGGTAGATTTGTACCTTCGTTTCAAAAGAAACCAAAACGAAAAGTTATTGTTGCCCCAAAATTTTATTATTTTGATGTCGGAATTGCAAATTATTTGTTAAAAAGAGGAAAAATAGAATTTGGAAGTGAAGCATTTGGAAATGCTTTCGAACATTTTATTTATCAAGAATTGTATGCTCACAGTAATTATTCTGGGCAAGAATATGCAATTTCGTATTGGCGAACAACCTCACAAATTGAAGTCGATTTTATTTTAGGCGACCACGAAGTTGCTCTCGAAATTAAAGCAACTAATAATGTTCAATCAAGACATTTAAAAGGATTAAAAAGTTTTGCAGAAGAATATTCAGTAAAAAAATTAATAATTGTAAGCAACGATCCTCTTGAAAGAATTATAGGAAATGTAACCGTATTGCCATGGAAAATTTTTTTAGAGCGCCTTTGGTCAAATAAAATCCTATAAACATTTTGAATAATAAAATATAATATTTTTAAAATGAACAATCAAAAAATTTGGCTTTCGTCACCACACATGGGCGGAAATGAGCAACAGTTTGTAAACGAAGCATTTGAGACTAATTGGGTTGCGCCACTTGGACCAAATGTTACAGGTTTTGAACAAGATTTAGAATCTTTTCTATCTGAAAATTGCCATATTGCTGCTTTGAGTTCTGGAACTGCAGCCATTCATTTAGGATTAATTTTATTAAATGTAAAAGCTGGAGACGAAGTTTTATGTCAAAGTTTTACGTTTTCGGCAACTGCAAATCCAATTATTTATCAAGGAGCAACACCAATTTTTATTGATAGCGAACCAGAAACTTGGAATATTTGTCCGATTGCATTAGAAAACGCAATAATTGATCGAATAGCAAAAGGAAAAAAGCCAAAAGTGATAATTGCAGTTCATTTATATGGAATGCCTTTTAAAGTTGATGAAATTTTAGAAATTTCTAGAAAATATGAAATCCCGGTTTTAGAAGACAGCGCAGAAGCATTAGGAAGTTTATATAAAGGAAGGAAATGTGGCACTTTTGGAGAAATAGGCGTTTTATCTTTCAACGGAAACAAAATTATTACAACATCAAGCGGTGGTGCAATTGTAACCAAAACTAAAGAATTAAAAGAAAAAGCAATTTTTTTAGCTACACAAGCTAGAGACAATGCACCACATTATCAACATTCAGAAATTGGATATAATTATAGACTAAGCAATGTTTGTGCTGGAATTGGTCGTGGACAAATGCAAGTTATAGAAAATAGAGTAGAAGCTAGAAGAAAAATGCACCATTTTTATGTCGATTATTTTCAAGAAATTAACGGAATAGATGTTTTTTGCGAACCAAATCAAGATTATTTTTCTAATTATTGGTTATCTGCAATCATTGTAAATCCAGAAAAATTCAATGGAAAAAACCGCGAAGATTTGCGATTGGAACTCGAAAAAGAGAACATTGAATCTCGACCATTATGGAAACCGATGCATTTGCAACCAGTTTTCGAAAAATACCCTTTTTATGGTATAAATATTTGCGAAAATTTATTTAAAAACGGCTTGTGTTTGCCATCAGGTTCTAATTTAACTGATTTAGAAAAATTGAGAATAATTAGTGTTTTCGACGTTTTTTTTAAATAATATTTAACTTAAAGTTCTCTATTCAAATAATTTAACATTTAGAGTTAATTTAAAACTTATATTTGCTTTAATAATTAACAAATGCAAAGAAAAATTTCACAATTTTTAATGAATAATTTTTTGACAAAAAAAATTATAAATTTGGGTTATTTACCCCGATGGATAATTTTTATGATTGATTTATTTATTGTTTTATTGTCAAGTTTAATTACCTTTTTTATTATAAGTGGCTTAACAGTAACTTTTTATAACCATTTAAATGTAGCTGCAAGGTTAGCAATAATTTTATTTGTTAATGGATTGTTTTTTGTTTTTTTTAGAACATATTCTGGAATAATTAGACATTCTACTTTTATTGATGGTGTTAAATTATTGTTTTCTACATCTTGTTCTTTTATGTTTTTACTGTTTTTTAATTATGTTTATTATTTTTATTATGACCAAAAAATATATCTATCAACCAGTTTATTTGTTGGTTATGTAGTTTCTTTTTTATTGCTTTTTTTGTTTAGAATTTTAGTCAAATATTTATTCGAAATTTATGCTTTGAATCTAAATAATCTAGATTTATTAAATACAGTAATATATGGTTCAGATGCTAATGCAATTTCTGTAGCTAATGCGTTAAAAACCGAAAATCCTGCAAGATTCAAATTAGTAGGCTTTATTGACAAGCAAAAAACTGATAATACATCAAAAAGAATTTTAAATCTACCAATAATAAATCACAATAAATCGTTACCATCGATACTAAAATCATTCAATTCGAATGATTTAATTATAGCTGAAAAAGATTTAACAAAATCAGAAAGAATTGATATTGTTGAAGAATGTCTAGAAAACGAAATTAAGGTTTTTACTGTGCCAGTAATTACAAATTGGACAGATAGTAAACTAATTTCTAAAAAAGTTACCAATTTTCAAATTGAAGATTTATTAAATCGAAAACCTATAGAATTAGATAAAGACAAAATATCAAATCAATTAAAAGGCAAAACAATTTTGATAACAGGTGCTGCAGGTTCTATTGGAAGTGAAATAACAAGACAGGTTTTTTTGTTTCAACCAAAAAAAATTATTATTTTAGACCAAGCAGAAACACCTTTGCATAATTTAAGATTAGAATTAAAAAATGCTAATTCAAATATAAAAATTAGAAATGTTTTGGCAGATATTAGAGATTTTGATTCACTTGAAAATATTTTCAAGACTTTTCAACCAGATATTGTTTATCATGCAGCTGCTTACAAACACGTTCCAATAGTAGAAGAAAACCCAATTCAAGCCGTTTATACAAATATAGTTGGCACAAAAAACCTTTCAGATTTATCTCAAAAATATAAGGTAGATAGATTTGTAATGATTTCGACCGACAAAGCTGTAAACCCGAGTAATGTGATGGGTGCAAGTAAGAGAATTGCCGAAAAATATGTTCAATCATTGTATTTTAAAATCAAAAATGAAAATTTTGATAATTGTACCAAATTTATCACCACAAGATTTGGCAATGTTTTGGGTTCTAATGGTTCAATTGTGCCGCTTTTTACAAAACAAATACAAGACGGTGGACCATTAACAATCACTCATCCTGAAATTATTAGATATTTTATGACTATTCCAGAAGCTTGTCAGTTGGTACTAGAAGCTGGAACAATGGGAAATGGTGGCGAAATCTATATATTTGATATGGGCGAACCTGTAAAGATTTTAGATTTGGCTAATAAAATGATAAAACTAGCAGGTAAAATTCCTGATAAAGAAATAAAAATAGAAATTATCGGTTTGCGTCCAGGCGAAAAATTATATGAAGAATTATTAACAGATTCTTCTAAAACATTGCCAACTTACAACGAAAAAATTCTAATAGCCCAAGATGTATTTGAAGATTTTGATATAATAAACGAAACTATTTTATATTTGAATATCAACTCCAAAAAAATATCCAATGCCGAAATAGTTTCTAAAATGAAAAGTATTGTACCAGAATTTATTAGTAAGAATTCTATTTATGAAGATTTAGATAATGACAATTGATTTAAAAAGTCATTATGAATTTAGTACATTTGCAAATTACAAAATAACAAAATGAAGTTTACTTTTTTAAATATTATTACATCTATATTCGTTTTATTTTTCTTTACATCTTGTGTGCCAAGAAAACAAATTGTTTACATGTCAGATTTAGATTCTCAAAAACCAATTTTTTCAACTAGTTTCGAACCTGTTTTAGAACCAAATGATTTGTTGAGTATTGTTGTTGCATCAGAAAATCCAGAATTAACATTACAATTTAATTTGCCACAACTTCAAACAGTATCTTCTTCAAGTCAACAATCATCTATAAAAAATTATTTAATAGACCATCTCGGATATATCGACTTTCCAGTATTAGGAAAAGTTCAACTTGGCGGTTTAACAAAATCTGCTGCCAACAAATTATTAGTAACAAAAATTTCTGAATATTTCAAAAACCCTGTGGTAAATCTAAATATAGTTAATTATAAAGTTACAATGCTCGGAGAAGTTGGTAAATCAGGCTCAATTCAAGTAAGTAGCGAAAGAATAACTTTGCTAGAAGCAATTAGTCAAGCTGGCGATTTAACATTGTATGGCAAACGTGATAATATTTTGATAATTAGAGAAGAAAACGGAAAAAAGTCATATAATAGAATAGATATTACAAATTCTGATTTTTTGAAATCTGACTTTTATTATTTGAAACAAAACGATTTGGTTTATGTTGAGCCAAATAAAACAAAAGTAAACGGTGCTAAAATTGGAGCGTCAACCGGATTGTATCTTTCAATATTATCCATTGTTCTAACTATTTCTTTTTTTATAATTAATAAAAATTAATGGAACAATATCAATCATTATCTCCTGAGAAGAAAGAACAAAATTTAAACGTTCAAGAACAATTAGATGCATTTTTAATACATTGGAAATGGATTGTTCTAAGTATATTTTTTGCATTGGCAATAGCATTTGTTTATCTTCGTTATTCTGTTCCATTGTACAGCGCATCAGCAACTGTTTTAGTTCGTGACGACAGACGTGGTGGTATTCAATCTGAATTAAGTGCTTTTTCAGACTTAGGTCTGTCTTCTGTAAAAAGTAATGTAGAAAATGAAGTAGAAATTTTGAAGTCAAGAACATTAGTCGAAAAAGTTATAAAAAAACTTGCTTTTAATGTAACTTATTTTACCGAAGGACGAGTGAAATCTATCGAGCATTATAAAGATTGTCAAATTAAATGTGTTTTTGAAGCTACAAACGACAGTTTTTATAACAATTATGATTCTTATTATGTAGAAAACATTTTAAATAATAATTTCGAATTATTAGATTTTAGTAAAAAATTAATTGGTAAATATCAATTTGGCACAATCATAAATCTTACAAATAGCAAATTAGTAGTTTATAAAAAATCTAGCAAAAAAGCATTGACCGATATGACAATTAATGTCAGAGTTGCAAAAGTTCTAGATGTAACTTTGGGTTATAAATCAAAAATTAACATTATTGGACTTGGTAAAAACACAAGTATTTTAGAATTAAACTTGAATGATCCTATAAAAGAAAAAGCTCAAGACTTCTTGAATGAAGTAATTGCAGTTTACAATGAAGATGCGATAGAGGATAAAAACTATATATCTAGAAAAACAATAGACTTTATAGAAAATAGAATAAAATTAATAGCTACAGAGTTAGGCAATGTTGAAGAAGGTGAAGAAGGTTTTAAAAAAACTAATAAAGTAACAGATATAAAGTCAGAATCAAATATTTTTCTTCAAAATTCAATCGAATTAGAAAAATTTATTATCGAAACTGATACAGAATTAAAAATAAACAACACCTTGTTAGAATATGTAAAAACTTCTAATTATGGCGATTTATTACCTTCTAATGTTATTCAATCAGAGAGTGGTGCTGGCAAATTAATATCGGAATACAATGACCTTATTCTATCTAGAAATCGAGTTATAAAAGAAGGTACCAAAAAAAGTTCTTTTCTCGAAAATTTAGATCAAAAAGCAAGTGATTTGATAATTGCAATTAAGCAAAGTTTAACCAGAATTAAAACAAATCTAAACATTAGAAAAGTCGATGCGCAAAGACAACTTAGTAATATAGACAACAAGATTGCTTTAATTCCAACTCATTCTAGAGAATTAAGAATCATTGAAAGACAACAAAGAATTAAAGAAAGTCTTTATTTATATTTGTTGCAAAAAAGAGAAGAATCTGCAATTACAATGGCGGTAACATCGCCAAATGCAAAAGTTATTGACGGAGCACTTTTCTCTAGCACTCCAGTATCTCCTAACAAAAAAATTATATATTTAATTGCTTTTGGTTTAGGTTTTATAATTCCAATAGGTGTCATTTTGTTAATTAAATTACTCGACACAAAATTAAAAACCCGTCAAGATATAGAGTCGTTAACCTCGATACCATTTATTGGCGATGTTCCAAAATCCGAAAGTAGCAACTTAATAATTAATTCTACTGATCGATCTAGCACAGCAGAAGCGATACGAATTGTAAGAACAAATTTAGAATTTTTCTTAAGTAATGTTTCACCCGAAAAAGCAAAAACAATTTTTCTAACCTCGACTATTCCTAAAGAAGGCAAAACATTTATGGCTGTAAACTTGGCAAGTACAATGGCAATATCTGACAAAAAAGTATTATTAATTGGATTAGACATTCGAAATCCGCAAATCGATAAATATTTTGATTTGCCACCAACCGGAATAGTGAATTATTTGTCTAAACAAGAACAAAATATAAATGATTACATTATAAAAATAAAGGATTTTGAAAATCTATATGTTTTGCCAGCCGGAACTATTCCGCCAAATCCAGTTGAAATTCTTATGAATAAAAAAGTTAATTTATTGTTTGATGAATTAAAAACAAAATTTGATTATATAGTTGTCGATACAGCTCCAGTTAGTCTCGTAACAGATACGTTGCTTATTTCTAAAAATGCCGATGCTTTTATATATGTTACAAGAGCCAACTTTTTAGACAAAAGATTGTTAGAAACAGCAGAAACTTTTTATCAAGAAAAAAAATTGCCTAATATGTCAATTTTATTAAATGATTCTTCTTGGAAAAAACGTTACGGATATGGCTATACTTATGGTTACACTTACGGATATGGCAATCAAAACAAAAAAGAATCTATTTTGAAAATGTTTTGGAATAAAATTTTTAAATCCTAAAAAATTGATTTTTTTCGATTGCTTCTGATAAAGCATTTGTGTTTTTTATTTTTATTTTATTTTGAAAACTATTAATATGATTTTGATGATGAATGTCTGAACCAACAAAATCCATTAAATTTTTTCCTAATAATACATCAGCAATTTTTGCAACTTCTGGACCGTAATATCCAACTGTCGAAAGAAGGTTTAATTGAAACAAACAACCAGCTTTTTTTAGTTTATCATAAACATCAAAGGTGTTATGATAAAAAGAATATCTTTCTGGATGAGCCAAAACTGGAATATATCCTGCAATTTGCAAATCAAAAATTATATCGAATAACTGTATTGGCGGATTAAGATATGACATTTCAACTAAAACATAATTGTTTTTAAGTGTCAATAATTTTTCTGAATTAAATAAATTTACAAAATCAACGTCCATCATATATTCTGCAGCAGCACAAAACGAATTATCAATATTAATTTTCTTTAAATCTAGAATTGTTTTTTTTTCTAAATCTTGAATATCATTTTTAGAGTTATTCCAAACATTTTTAATTACGTGTGGCGTTGTAGTAAATTGACTAAATCCCATACTAATCATTTGCGAAACTAAATTAATAGTTTCGTCTAGATTTTTAGAGCCATCGTCAATTCCCGGCAACAAGTGTGAGTGGATATCGATATAATTATCTGGAATTAAATCTTTTAATCCAGGTTTGCTATTTAAAAATGAAAACATTTGAATTTTTTAAATTAACCCAGACTACGATTAAGAATTCGTTTGTTATAGATTACTACTACTTAATCTGAGTTTAAGTACAAATTTAGTTATAAATTTAAAATTTAAAACGTCTAAAAACTATTATATTTGTTTTTTATTTGCAATTTTCTAGTTAATTTTATATAAATGAATACTACTGAACAATCCGAAGATTGGGATTTGATTATAAAAGGTCATACATCATTATTTGACCTCAAATTTAGAGATTTATGGCGGTATCGAGACTTGCTATTGATGTTTGTAAAACGTGATTTTGTAAGTTTTTACAAACAAACAATACTTGGTCCAATTTGGTTTTTTATTCAACCAATTTTTACAACAATAGTATTTACTTTCGTTTTCGGTAAACTTGCCGGAATAAGTACAGACGGTTTACCACAACAACTTTTTTATTTGACAGGCATCACATCTTGGAATTATTTTTCGGATTGTTTAACCAAAACAAGTACCGTTTTTAAAGACAATGCCAATATTTTTGGCAAAGTATATTTCCCTAGATTGATTATGCCACTAAGCATAGTTGTCAGCAATCTAGTAAGGTTTGGCGTACAATTATTGCTGCTAATTTTTATGATGTGCTATTACTATTTTTTTCCAATAGCAGGAACAGATTTTCAAGTTACAAATGCAATTTTTATATTGCCAATACTAATTATTTTAATGGCATTGTTAGGATTAGGACTAGGATTAATTATTACAGCTGTTACAACAAAATATAAAGATTTAACTTTTCTTGTAACTTTTGGTGTACAATTATTAATGTATGGAACGACAGTAATTTATCCATTAAGCGAAGCTAAATTAAAATTTCCAGCAATGGCTAAATTCATCGAACTCAACCCAATGACTGGAATTATCGAAGCATTTAGACATGCATTTTTGGGCAAAGGCGAATTTTCGTTTTCTAGTATTTTGTATTCTGCAATTGTTACAATAATAATTTTGTTTTTTGGAATAATAATTTTTAACAAAACCGAGAAAAATTTCGTAGATACCATATAAAATGAATACTATTATTATAAAAGTTGACGATTTATCAAAAGCATACCAAATTGGTCAAATTGGTACAGGAACAATTTCGAGAGATTTAGAACGTTTTTGGGCAACTAAAATAATGGGAAAAGAAGACCCGTTTTTAAGAATTGGCGAAGCTAATGACAGAGCGACTAAAGGCACAAGTGATATAGTTTGGTCGTTAAAAGATATAAATTTCGAAATCAATCAGGGTAATGCAGTCGGAATAATTGGCAAAAACGGTGCTGGAAAAAGTACTCTACTAAAATTATTATCGAGAGTAACTAGTCCAACCACTGGTTCTATTAAAGTAAAAGGACGAATAGCCAGTTTGCTTGAAGTTGGTACTGGTTTTCATCCAGAATTGTCAGGACGAGAAAACATTTTTTTGAACGGAGCAATACTAGGAATGCGCAAAAAAGAAATTTCCCGAAAACTAGACGAAATTATAGATTTTTCGGGTGTAGAACGTTATATAGACACGCCTGTAAAACGCTATTCTTCAGGAATGTACGTAAGGTTAGCATTTGCAGTAGCAGCACACTTAGAGTCAGAAATATTAATTGTAGATGAGGTTTTAGCAGTTGGTGACGCCGAATTTCAGAAAAAATGTCTTGGCAAAATGGGAGATATTTCTAAAGGCGAAGGCAGAACAGTACTTTTTGTAAGTCACAATATGACGGCTGTCAAATCATTATGCAATACAGGAATTGTTTTAGAAAATGGAATGATTAAACATTCAGGCAATATTGATGATGTAATTAATTTATATAATGATAGCTTTTCTGAAATCGAATCATCAAAAGTTTGGGATAAAAATAATTGTCCAGGAAACGAGAGCGCAAAAATTAAGTCAATAAAAATATTTTCGACCGACAATAATAATTTTATAGAAAATGATATGTTTCTAGAAGTTGTTTTTGAAAATTTTCAAGACAATAATTTTCTAAATATTTCAGTTTCTATTTATGACAGCAACGACACCTATTTGATTGCGACTCCAAATTTAGACAGAAAACCTTTGAAAAAAGGAATTTATAAAAGTATTTGCAAACTTGATAAAAATACTTTTAATACCGGAAAATATTTTTTTACAGTGTTATTAGTAGGTAACAATTTTCAATTATTAGCACAATTAGACAAAATTGTTTCTATCGAGTTTAATGAATTAGGAAGCAAAAGAGGCGATTATTTCGGAAACTGGAACGGTGCAATGAGACCCTATTTCGATTGGAGCAATAACCTAATCAAAGATTATGATTCATAAACTTTTAAATAAAAACACATCAAAAATATTTAATTATTTATTAAAAACAAAAGTTTATTTTTTTAAAGGTATAAAAAAAAATGACTTATTAATTTTTGATGATATTTTCCCAAATCCAATTTCTGGATTTCGACAAGAAGAATATTCACAACTTTTATTACATTTCGAAAAATCAAAAATCATATCAACTGGTGCAGCATATAGAATTGTAAATTCTCCTGAAACCCAATTTAAAGAAGATATTGAAAATTTTAAAATTAAATTTCCAGATTTAAAAAACAAATTATTTAAAAAATCCAGATTTATAAACATCAATACCAAACTTTTTTATTGCATTTTTATAAACAACATTTACAACAACATAATTTGGTTAGAAAAACATAAAATACCTTTTGTTTTTACATTATATCCAGGTGGAGGTTTTCAGGTAGATGATGAAGCATGCAATTTCAAATTAAAAAAGGTATTAGAATCACCACAATTTAGAAAAGTGATTGTAACCCAACAATTTACTTTTGATTATTTAATTAAAAATAAATTTTGTACATCAGATAAAATAAATTTTATCTTTGGTGGAGTAGTACCGCAAGTTTCATTAAAAAAAGATTTATCTAAAAAGCTAAGCTATTTAATTAATAAACCAACATTAGACATTTGTTTTTGCGCAGCCAAATACATGCCTAAAGGAATAGATAAAGGGTACGATGTTTTTATAGAATTAGCTCATTTGTTAAACCAGAAATTTGATTTTGTAAGATTTCATGTAATTGGCGGATTTGATCAAAACGATATTGATGTTTCAAATTTAAATAATAATATAAAATTTTATGGTTATAAGAATTTTGACAATCTCAATCAAATTTTTAAAAGTATAGACATAATAGTTTCGCCAAACAAACCATTTTACCTTAAAAAAGGAGCTTTTGATGGTTTTCCACTTGGTACAGTTGTAGAAGCTGTTTTAAACGGAGTTGCTGCATTGTTGTCAGATCAATTAAACCAGAATAATATATTTGATAATTATAAAGAAATTGTTATAATTGAAAATAATGCCAATAAAATCGAAATAGAAATCTTAAATTTGATAAATAATCCTGAAAAATTATATAATATATCAGAAAATGGAAGATTAAAATTTGTTGAGGTTTATTCTAACCAAATGCAAATGAAACCTAGAATAGAGTTGTTAGAAAATGAAATTATCAATAGTAAATGATTAACGTAACCAAAACATTTTTTCCTGAAATTGAGGAATACCATAAACAAATCAAGAGAATTTGGGACAACCAATGGCTCACAAATCGTGGCGAATTATTGCTAGAATTAGAATCTAAATTAAAAAAATATCTAAATGTAAATCACATATTAATAACCAATAACGGCACAATTCCAATTCAAATTGCATTGAAATTGTTAGGCAAACAAGGCGAAATAATTACAACACCATTCAGTTATGTAGCAACAACATCATCAATTGTTTGGGAACATTGCACACCTATTTTTGTAGATATTCATCCAGAATATTTAACAATCGACGAAACAAAAATCGAAGCTGCAATAACCAACAAAACAACTGCAATTTTAGCAACACACGTTTTTGGAAATCCTTGTAATGTTGAGGTTATTGAACTTATAGCAAAAAAACATAATCTTAAAGTTATTTATGATGCAGCACATTCGTTTGGAGTGACTTATAACGAAAAATCAATTTTTGAATATGGAGATATAAGCACTTGCAGTTTTCATGCAACCAAATTATTTCACACAGGCGAAGGCGGTGCAATGTTTGCGAAAAATCCAGAATTACAACACCAACTTTTTTACAGCCACAATTTTGGTCATAACGGGCCACTTGCTTTTCATGGATTAGGAATTAATGCTAAGATATCCGAATTGCAAGCAGCTATGGGTTTATCTGTTTTGCCAAGCATGAAATTAATAATAACCGAAAGAAAAAAAGTTGTTGAGTTTTATAATAAAAATTTAGATTTTTCTAAATTAAAAAGCATCAAAATAAGAGAAAACACCAATTGGAATTATAGTTATTATCCAATAATTTTAGAATCGGAAGAAATATTATTGAAGGTTCAAGAAATATTAAATCAAAACCAAATTTTTCCGAGACGCTATTTTTATCCTTCATTAAATACAATAGATTATACATTTGGTCAAAAAATGCCAATTTCAGAAAGTATTGCATCGAGAATTTTATGTTTACCTTTATATGTTGGTTTAAAAAAATCAGAATTAGAAAAAATTGTTTCAATAATCAATCAAGCAATATGTTAATAGTTGGTGCCAAAGGATTTGCAAAAGAAGTTTTAGAAGTGCTACATCAATTAGATCAAACAAAAAATTTAGTTTTTTATGATGATGTAAATAATGACATTCCTGAGGTTTTATTCAATAAATTTCCAGTATTGAGAAATATTGAACAAGCACAAAAATATTTTCAAGAAGTCGATAATAAGTTTACAATTGGCATTGGAAACCCAGTTTTGAGAAAAATAATGAGTGATAAATTTACATTATTAGGAGGAATTTTAACATCAACAATCAGTAAAACTGCCTTTTTAGGAAATTATGATGTAAATATTGGTCAAGGAACAAACATATTAAAAGGAGCAATTTTTTCTAATAGCACAACAATCGGAAAAGGCGGTATAGTTTATTACAACTCAATAATAACCCATGATTGCATTATTGGAGATTTTGTAGAAATATCACCACAAGCAATAATTTTAGGTAGATCTAAAATTGGTTCTTTTTCGCAAATAGGATCAAATAGTACAATTTTGCCAGATGTAACAATCGGTAAAAATGTCATTGTAGGTGCAGGATCAGTAGTAACAAAAGATGTTCCTGACAATTGTTTGGTTGTTGGAACTCCAGCTTTAATCAAAAAAGAATTGCCAAAACTAGAATTCTAATAATGCAAATAAAACCAATTGTAAGCGTTGTAATGATAACTTATGGTCACGAAAACTACATTCGACAGGCTATAGAAGGTGTTTTTATGCAAGAATGCGATTTCGAAATAGAATTAATACTTGCTAACGATTGTTCGCCAGATAAAACAGATATTGTAATTCAAGATATTTTAAAGACACATCCAAAAGCCAATTGGATAAAATATTTTAACCATGAAAAAAATTTGGGAATGATGCCCAATTTTATTTTTGCTTTAAAAAATGCAACTGGTAAATATATTGCGCTTTGCGAAGGTGACGATTATTGGATAGATAAATTAAAATTGCAGAAACAAGTCGATTTTTTGGAAAGAAATCTGGATTATGTTTTAATTTTCCATAAAGTAAAAATTCTTGATTTAGATGGAAATATTAAAGAAGATTTTATAACAAAAGTGCCAGAAAATCATGAAAACATCGAAACACTTGCTCAATTTGGTAATTACATTCACACTCCATCTGTAGTATTTAGAAATATTATTAAAGAATTTCCATTTGAATTTGAGCAAACTCCAATAGGTGATTTCTTTCTATATTTGCTGTTGGCACAACATGGAAAAATAAAATATCTTAAAGAAAATATGTGTGTTTATCGATATGGAGTAGGAGTTTTCTCTGCTAAAAGCAGCCTGCATCTTGCTCGAACTAATTTAAAACTACTTACTTGTTTAATAAGTTATTTTAACGATGAAAAAATAAAAAAAATAATTTTCGAAAGACATTCTAATGCGATTTCTTCTTTTGAAAATAACTTAAATAATCAGTTCAAAAACAGTTTTGTTTCTAATCATTTGTTTTTTAGATGCTTAAATTTTTTGCTTGAAAACAAGACAAAGCCAAACTTAATTTTTATGAAAATATATAATAGATTTATAAAATGAATTTTAAAAACAATTTCGATTTTTTACGATTGATTTTTGCGATTTTTGTATTAATAACACATTCATATCCATTATCAGGATTTGAAGAAAATGATATTTTATCTCAATTAACTAATGGTCATTTTTCATTTTCTTATATAGGGGTAAAAGGTTTTTTTATAATAAGTGGTTATCTTATTTTTCAAAGTTTAATAAGGAGCAAAAGTTTAATTGATTTTTATTGGAAAAGATTTTTAAGATTATTTCCAGCACTTATATTTCTATTGTTTTTAACATTGCTCTTAGCTCCAATTATATATGAAAGTCCAATAAAATATCTCCAAAACAAACAAGTATATTCTTATTTTTTTAAAAATATAATGTTATACAGATTGCAATATAGCATTCAAGGTGTTTTCGATAAAAATATATACGGTTCAGCAATCAATGGTTCACTTTGGACAATTTGTTATGAATTTACAATGTATATTTTACTTTCAATATTGTTTTTTGTAAAATCAAATAAAATGGTTCTTAAAATCTTAACTATTTTAATTTTTGTTTTATTTACTATGAATTTTTGTTTTTTTAAATCAAATTTCGCATTTAATTTTTATCAATTAGAATCTAAATATTTATATGAACTTGGAGCATTTTTTTTGGCTGGAACTATTTTAGCACTCTTTAATTTTAGCGAATTCAAACACCATAGAATGTTGGTTTTCATCTCAATAATAATCTTAATTTTAAGCGAATTATTTTTAAAAGATGTATTTTTAATTAGAGTTTTAACTTTTTCAATAATTATTATTGGTTTCGGATTACAATCTACTAAATATATTAATAACATTTCAGAAAAAATAGGCGATTTATCCTATGGAATTTATATATATGGTTTTCCAATACAGCAAACAATAATGTATTATTTTAATTGTAACCCAATTCAATTAATGTTATTATCAATAACAATATCTATAGTTTTTGCCTATTTTTCATGGCATTTAATTGAAAAAAATGCATTAAAGTTAAAAAGTATTAATTTTACAAAAAAAATAATTCAAATAATTCAAAATGCTTGCTATAATTATTCCATTTTATAAATTAAAGTACTTTGAAGAAACTTTAAAATCAATTGCGATTCAAACTGATAAGCGATTTAAAGTTTACATTGGCAACGATGCAAGTCATGAAAATCCTAGAGAATTATTAATCAAATACAATGGAAAATTTGATTTTGAATATCAAAAATTTGAATCTAATTTAGGAAGCATTTCGCTAGTAAAACAATGGCACAGGTGTTTGACAATGACTAAAAATGAGGCTTGGTCAATGATTTTGGGCGACGATGATGTTTTGTCAGAAAATGTTGTTGAGAGTTTTTATAAAAACCTTAATAATATTTTAAATAAAAATATAAATGTAATAAGATTTGCATCTTATAGAATTAATGAATTTGGCGAGAATATTTCCGAAATTTACGACCATCCAAATATAGAAAAATCTTCAGATTTCTTATTCCGAAAATCAAGAAGCTCATTAAGTGAATATATATTTAATTCAAAGGTTGTTGAAGAAATAAAATTTAAAAATTTTCCACTAGCTTGGTATTCAGATGTTTTAGCAGTTTTAGAATTTTCTGATTTTGGTAATGTTTTTTCAATCAATGAAGCTTTTTTGAAAATAAGAATAAGTAATGAAAGTATTTCTGGTCAAAAAACAAATATTGATTTAAAGGAAAGTGCTACTTTCCAATTTTATGAATATTTAATTTTAAATAGAATTAATGAATTTTCAAGTTCGCAAATGAAAATCATTTTTGATAAATTGGACACAAGATTTATCAATAACAAAAAAAATATAAATATTTTTTTAAGGATAAATATGATATATTTGAAAATAATTAATTTTTATGGTTTGTTAAATTTTTATAAATCCATAGCTAAAAGTGTTTTTAACAAATTTAAATAAATAAGAAATGAACCAACTTGTTTCAATAATTATTCCTACTTTTAACAGAGCTTATTTAATTTTAGAAACACTCCAAAGCATCATTAATCAAAGTTACCAAAATTGGGAATGTTTAATAATTGATGATGGATCAAATGATAATACCAAAGAAATTATTCAAAATATTATTAAAAAAGACTCGAGATTTCAATATTTTGAAAGACCAATTAATAAGCAAAAAGGCGTTAGTGCTTGCAGAAATATTGGTTTTGAAAAATCTAAAGGAGAATTTATAAATTTCGTTGATAGTGATGATATAGTTTTGCCAAATCATATAGAAACTCATTTAAAACATTTTAGTACAAACGAAATTGATATTTCAATAACCAATGCTGAAATTTTTATTGATAGGCAAGAAATTTTAAAAGGTTATTGGGCAAAAAATATAATTGCTGACGATATTATTTTGGCTATGATTAAAAATGACGTTTTATGGGCAATTGGATCGGTTTTTTGGAAAAAATCATCGATTAAAATGCAAAAACCTTTTTTAGAAGATTTAATAAGTTCAGAGGAATGGCTATTTCATATAGTTCAAATTATAAATGGATGTAAATATAACATTGATTTACAAACCACTTTTTTAGTGAGAAGCCACGAAATAAGAATTGGTAAAATAAATTCAATAGCCAAAACATACTCTATTTATAAATCAAGGATATATATTTATGAGTTTTTAAAGCCAAAAAAGTTGTTAAATAAAGAATACGAATTACATTTATTGAAAGATATTTTTTTCGCATTAAGATTAACCTTGAAAAATAAAAATCTGCAATTATTCCAAAATATTTTGAGTTTTTTGTTCAAAAATTTTTTTATCTTAGAAAATAAATTTAAAGTTATAAAAATTTTGTTTATTTCAGTTCCAATATATTTTATATCCAAAAAGGGCGAGAAACTTTTTAAAATTTAAATTTAATGCCAGAAATTATTTTATTTTCACAAATACCATTACCCTACTCCAAAATCGGAAGTTGGTCAACTCTTTATGATAATTATTTATCTCAAAATCATCAAATTGATTTTTTAATTTGTGAAAAACCTGAAGAATTTTATTCGAACATACAATATATTTTTGTTGAAAATAATTTATTTTCTAAAATTAAATCTAAAATCACAAAAAATAATTTTTTAGCTTATCAAACAGCATTTAGTAGAATAATTAAAAAAGACAAAAAATACATAATCCAAATTATTGATAATACAGGTTTAGCCAAACATATAAATCAATTTTTAATAAAAAATAAATTACGAAATCAGTTTTATATTCAATTTTTCTATCATGGATTTATGCCAATTGATAATGTTAATAATTCAAATAATTTTTATGAGAAAATAGATGAGTTAATTTTATTAACGCAATTATCATATGATTTTATGAAATTAAATTGTAATGTAATAACACCTAAAATTTCTATTTTAAACAACGGTATAGATTCTAAAAAATTTTTTAAAATCAGCAATTCTGAAAAATTAGAATTTAAAAATAGTTTAGGCTTCAACGATAAAAAAATTATGATTTGGTGTTCGCAAGATCGACCAAAAAAAGGATTACATATCATTTTAGAAGCTTGGCAAACAATTCATAAAAACAATCCAAATACAATTTTGTTAATTATTGGCTGTGAACCAAGAATGCCTCAAGAAGGCGTTCGATTTCTTGGGAAAATCCCTAATAATGATTTACCTAAATATTATCAAATAGCCGATGTTTACTTGTTTCCAACTTTGTGTCAAGAAGGTTTTCCTATGAGTTTAACAGAAGCTTTGCATTGTGGTTGTTATTGTATCGCTTCAAAAATGGGCGGTGTTCCAGAGGTTTTAAATTCTGGAAAATGGGGCGTTTTGATAGAAAACCCAAATTTTGTATCAGAATGGATTACTTCTATTCAAGATTTTTTAGATAATAACACAAAGCCATTTGAATTTATAAATAATGTTTTTACAACTAAAAATTGGAACCAAGAAATGAACACAATAATTGAAAATGCTAAAAATTGTTTTCATTAATAATAAAAAATCAAGATGATTATTTATGGATAATAAAACCTATTTAATAGCAGAAATTGGTCAAGCCCACGACGGAAGTTTGGGTTTGGTTCATTCCTATATTGATGCAATAGCTTCGACTGGTGTGCAAGCTATAAAATTTCAAATGCACATTGCCGAAGCCGAAAGTAGCATTCACGAACCTTTTAGAATCAAATTTTCTTATGAAGATGATACAAGATACAATTATTGGGAAAGAATTAGTTTTAGCCTTGAACAATGGAAAGCAATAAAAAAACATTGTGATGATGTTAATTTAGATTTTATTTGTTCACCATTTAGTAATAAAGCTGTCGATTGGCTAGAAGAAATTGGATTAGATTATTACAAAATCGGCTCTGGAGAAGTTTCTAATTTTTTATTATTAGAAAAAATAGCAAATACTAAAAAACCGATTATTCTTTCTTCAGGAATGAGCAGTTTTCAAGAATTAGATGCGACCGTTACTTTTTTAAAACAAAAAAATGCGAATTTTTCAATTCTGCAATGCACAACTTCATACCCAACAAAACCAGAAGAATATGGACTGAATGTAATTCAAGAAATCAAACAACGTTATGGCGTAACTGTTGGTTTTTCTGATCATTCGGCAAAAGTTGCAACTAATATTGCTGCTGTAACATTAGGTGCAGAAATTTTAGAGTTTCATGCAGTCTTCGATAGAAAAATGTTTGGTCCAGATGCAAATTCATCTTTGACAATTGCAGAAATTTCTTATTTAGTAGAATCAGTTAATAACATAAGTAAATCATTAGAAAATCCAATTGACAAAAATGATAATCAATCATTTTCAATTTTAAAAGCTATATTTGAAAAATCATTGTGTATAAATAAAAATTTGAATAAAAATCATATTATTACATTCGATGATTTAGAAGCCAAAAAACCAAAAGGTTTTGGAATTGATGCTATAAATTTTCAACAAGTAATTGGAAAATCGTTAGTAAAAAAAATGAATCAATGGGATTTTTTAAATCAAAATGACATTAACTAATCATGTATAAAAGAAAAATTGCGGTTGTAGTAACAGCTAGACCATCTTATAGTCGAGTTAAAACAGTTTTACAAGCAATCCTTGAAAATGCCAATTTAGAATTGCAACTGATTGTGGCTTCTTCTGCTTTATTAGATCGATATGGTTCCGCAGTAAATTATATTGAAAAAGATGGTTTTAAAATTGCAGCAAAAGTATTTAATGTGTTAGAAGGCGAAAATCTTACAGCCGCAGCTAAAACTACTGGAATTGGAATTTTAGAAATTTCATCAGTTTTTGATAATTTGAAACCAGATATAGTAGTTACAGTCGCCGATAGATTTGAGACTATGGCTACCGCAATTGCAGCATCTTACATGAATATTCCTTTGGCACACATTCAAGGCGGAGAAGTCACTGGAAATATTGACGAAAAAGTACGACATGCAATTACTAAACTCGCAGATTATCATTTTGTTGCTTCTAAAGATGCCAAAGATCGTGTAATAAAATTGGGCGAAAATCCAGATTTTGTATTCAACACAGGTTGTCCTTCAATTGACTTGGCTTTGAAAGTTAAAAACAGCACAAAGCTAACATTTAATCCTTATCAAAAATATGGTGGTGTAGGTTCTGAACCAGATTTAAAAAATGGTTATTTAGTTGTAATGCAACATCCAGTTACTACAGAATACGATGATTCTAGAAAACACATCGAACTTACACTTCAAGCAATAAAAGAAATTAATATGCCAACCTTGTGGTTCTGGCCAAATGTTGATGCTGGCGCAGATGGAACTTCATCTGGAATCAGGGCGTTTAGAGAAAATCATACTTTAAAAAATGTGCATTTTTTTAAAAATATGGAAGGTCAAGACTTTTTAGAATTATTACAAAACAGTAAATGTTTAGTAGGAAATTCTAGTGTTGGTATTCGAGAATGTTCCTTTTTGGGTGTTTCTGTAGTAAATATTGGTTCACGACAAAACAGAAGAGAAAGAGCCAATAATGTAATAGATATTGATTATGATTTTAATGAAATAGTAAATGCAATAAAAATGCAAGTAGTTAAATCAAAACCTAAAAGTGAAAGTATTTATGGAAAAGGGAATTCGGGCAAGATTGTTTCAGATTTATTAAGCGAAGTTCCTTTGCAATTCCATAAAATAATAAATTATTAAGTATAACCATAAGTCAACTCGATTTATTAGTTTATTGGAAATAAATTAGCCATTTCGTCTTTTTGGTCAAGACACTAATTTTCCAAGAAAACACATGCCATTTTAATTGTATAAATAGCGTTATAGTAAATTAGAATTTGTGTTATTGATTTTTTACCGCTAATAATTTGTATAAATTTGTGATTAAAAATTTAATCCACACAATTCGTGACAGAACCAATTATTTAATGGTTATAAATTAAAGAATAATGAAAATTTTAGGTATAATTCCAGCTCGCGGTGGATCAAAAGGCATTTCCAAAAAAAACATAAAGTTTTTAGGAGAGAATTCTTTGTTGTATTATAGTTTTCAAAGTGCTCAGAAAAGTGTTTTATTAGATAAAATTATTTTATCTAGCGAAGATGCAGAAATTATATCAGTTGCAAATACACTGGGTCTTGAAGTACCATTTATTAGACCAGAAAATTTAGCATTGGACACAACATCAAGTATTGAAGTTGTGCAACACGCAATATCTTTTTTTGAAAATAAAGGTCATTTTTTTGATGCCATTTGTTTGCTTCAACCAACAAGTCCTTTTAGAGAATTAGGATTTATAGATAAAGCGATAGAAATGTTTATAGAAAAAAATACTGATGCGCTAATAAGTGTTTTAGAAGTACCTCAAGAATACAATCCGCATTGGACATTTGAATCAAATCAAAATGATACATTATTAATTGCAACTGGAGAAAAAGAAATAATAAAAAGACGACAAGATTTACCAAATGCTTTTTTTAGAGATGGATCAATATATATATCAAAAGTTGAGGTCATTAAAAAAGGCTCTTTTTTTGGAGAAACCCTAAGTTATATTGAAAGTAATCCTGATTTTTACGCCAATATTGACACACAAAATGACTGGAATAAAGCCGAAGAAAAATTAACTAAAATTTTACCTTACATATAATGTGTGGCATTGCTGGAATTCTAGGAAATAATTATCAAAACGAAGAATGTCTTTTAAAGATGTTGCAAGCACAACAACATCGCGGTCCTGACGCAACTGATTTTTGGATAAATCAAAATTTAGTTTTAGGACACAATAGACTTAGTATAATTGATTTGTCTGAAATGGCCAATCAGCCAATGCATAGTGAGTGTGACCAATATGTAATAGTTTTTAATGGTGAAATTTATAATTATTTAGAATTAAAAAATATACTTAAAAAAGAATATAATTTTAAAACAAATTCAGATACTGAGGTAATTCTAGCTGGTTTCAAAAAATGGGGCAAAAAAATATTAAACAAATTAAATGGAATGTTTTCTTTTGCGATATGGGACAAAAAAAATCAAGTTTTATTTGCAGCAAGAGATCGTTTTGGCGTAAAACCATTTTATTATAGCATAAAAGAAGGGCAATTTTATTTTGCAAGCGAAATAAAAACTTTGTGGGCTGCACATATAGAAAAAAAACGAAACACTAAAGTTTGGGCAAATTATTTGGTGCATGCATCTTATGGTTTACCAAATGAAACTTTTTGGAAAAATATTTTTCAACTGCCAGCTTCACATTATTTAGAGATTAATTTAAAAAATGGTTTCGATGATATTAAAACAGTTAATTGGTATGATTTCGTTGGAAACATTCATAAAACAGAAAATGAAACCAGTAATAATTTAAAAGAAGACTATTTTAATTTATTACAAGATGCTATAAAATTACGCTTTCGATCAGATGTACCAATCGGTTTAAATGTTAGTGGCGGATTAGACTCTTCAATATTGATAATTTTAGTTCAACAATACTTAAAAAGTTCAGAATCAATAGAAGGATTCACTTTTTTTAGTGGAAATGAAAATTATGATGAAACACAATGGGTAAGGCAGATTATGCAAAAAACTTCTTTTAATTTGAATGAAGTAAAATTTAATGTCGAGCAAATTCCAAATTTAATAGAAGAAATTGCTGCTATTCAAGACGAACCTTTTGGTGGTTTTCCAACTTTGGCTTATAGTTTACTTTTTAAAGAAGCTAGTAAAAAAGGTGTCAAAGTTTTATTAGATGGTCAAGGCATGGACGAAGCTTGGGCTGGATACGATTATTATCATAATAATTCAAATGCAATAATTCAAGGAATTACAACTAGTCCTGTAAAGCCAGAAATTTTAGAATTTGATTTTAAATCATTAGCAAAAATTGAAGAATATTCAAAACCATTTAATAATAATTTGCAAAATCTTCAATATCGAGATTTGTTTTATACAAAAATCCCAAGAGCTTTGCGCTTTAATGACCGAATAAGTATGAAATATAGCACCGAATTGCGAGAACCATTTCTTGATTATAGATTGGTTGAATTGGCATTTGCTCAACCCGAAAGCAATAAGTTGCAAAATGGACAAACCAAATTTTTATTGAGAGAATTACTAAAACATCATCTTGGTTCTAACATTGCATTGGCACCCAAAAGAGCATTACAAACTCCACAAAGAGAGTGGATTGCTAATGAACTCAAAGATTATATTTTCAGTCAAATTGAAATCTTCGCTAAAAATGATTTTGTGAATAAAGCCAAAATTTACGAAATTTGGAACGAATATTTAAAGGGCAAACAAGACAATAGCTTTTATATATGGCAATGGGTTAATATGGTTTCGTTAATGAATAAATAATTTGAAAAAAAATACATTATCAATGTAATTACTTAAAAAATATGCTTACAATTGTAAACTATCATTATATCAGAAAAAATTTCAATACAAAATATCCAAGTATTTTTGGAGTAATTCCAGCGCAATTCAAAAATCAGCTGTTATTATTTAAAAACGATGGAGATTTTATTAAACCTCAAGATTTAATTAGTAATTACAGTGAGATTCTAAATTCCAATGAAAATTTCTTTTTTATAACTTTTGATGATGGATTGAAAGAACAATATAAATTTGCTGTTCCAATTTTAGATGATTTGAATATCCCAGCAATTTTTTTTGCTAATTCTAGAAATTTTCAAGATAAAAAGTTAAGTACTGTTCATAAAATACATTTACTTCGTTCTATAATTTCTACTTCAGATTTTCTAACTAGACTTTCAAAAGAGAAAAATTATTTTCAATTATCTGAAGAAGATGTGGCTAAAGCACAAACTAATTATATCTATGATGATAAAGAAAGTGCATGTTTGAAATATTTATTAAATTTTAAAATTAATTTTACCATTCAAGAAGAAATAATTAATACAATTTTTAAAAAATATTTTAATGAAAGTGAAGTTTTAAGCGAATTGTATATGAATGAAAATGAAATCATTAATTTAGCACAAAAAGGATATTTAGGAAGTCATACGCACAATCATTTTCCGATTGGATTATTAAATGAAAATGAAATGAAATTTGAACTTCAAAATTCAAAACTGTTTTTTGAATATCTTACTAAAACTAAAATAGAAATGGTTGCCTATCCTTATGGAACTCCTGAATCTTGCACCATCGAAGTAGCAAAAACTGCAAAAGAAGTAGGATATAAGTTTGGTTTTACAACTACTAGAGGAATTAATACATCTGAAAATAATTTATTATTACTAAATCGTTTTGATTGTAATGATTTACTAGGTGGGAAAAATTACAAAAAATCATGATAACAAGAGAGGCAACTATTGATGATTGGGATAAATTATTTGAATTCTTTTCTCGAGTATATAGAAATAACCATCCACTGCAAAATAAAGAATTTTGGATTTGGCAATATGGCGATGCAAATTTCGGAAGATCATTAATTTGTATTAATGAATTAGGAAATATTGTTGGTCACGTTGGAGCCAATTTTGGTGGAGGAATAGCTTGGATAATTAATGTTTTTCTTGACGAAGAATGTCGAGGAAAGGGAATTTTAGCTAAATTATACGCATTAGCAAGAAATTATTATCCTTTAGCAGCTACGGCTGCAAACGAAGCTGGATTAGGCTTGTATAAAAATATGCGTTGGATAAGGTATTATGATTTAGTTCGATATGTAAAAATTAATCCTTCAATATCAAATATTAATACCGAAAAAGTTTGTGAAACTATTATTGTTGAAGTTGACAATTTAATTTCTAAAGAGTCACATTATTTTAGACAACCAACAATTAAAGGAATTGTTCTTAATGATGGTTCAAAAGCAGTGAGTCAAGAAAAAGTTGGCGGCTTGAGGGTTGTTTGCATAAATGATTTAAATAAACTTGAAAGCCAATCTTGGCAATTAGGATACAACTGGATGGACTATATAACTTCTTGGAACGATCTAAAAACAAGAGATTTAGAAAAAAATGATTGGGTATTAGACCATAAAAATGTTGTGCCTTGGCGATTAAATCCTGTCGAAGAAAATTATTTTTGTGACATTACTTTTTTATCAGAAGAACCTTTAGACAAAGAGTTTGTAGTGCATCGTTCTTATTCTGATCATGGTAGAATTGGTAGCGTAAATTATTCTAATTATGACTAAAAAAATATTTTAAAAATTCATCATCAGTTTTAGATTATAAAATTCAATATAATTATTTCTTAAATCGTTAGAATATAACGACATTTGGCAATTGAATCATCAAAAACAATTTAGAGACAAATAATTCAATTATTTTTTAAAATAATTGTATATAAAAATGAATAATTCCAAAAAAATTTTATTATTTGTACCAGATTCTCTGTCAATTAGAAATTATTTGTATTCTAGTTTTATTGATGAATTGTTAAAAAATAATGCTGAGGTAATGATTTATCACGATATTTCGAATCAGGCATTATTAGCTGTTTTAGAAATTCAAAAAAACATAAAATCTATAAAAAAAATTCCTCGATTTATTGAAAATTCAAAAGCAAGAATTTTACGCGAAAGCATTGCTTATGCAAGATTATTATCGAATAAAAAAGTTTTAAAAAACGATTCTATAATGGCTTTTTGGAATAGAAAAAGCAGCAATTGGAAACAAATTTTACTTTATCGACTTGCAGAAATTTTAGGTTTTTTATTTTCAAAGTCCAATAAATTGTTGTCAATTGCAGATTGTATTTATGAAAAAGAAATTTCTAAAAGCAAGCAAATTAAAATTGTAACCAATGATTTAAAGAGTTTTGACCCAGATTTAATTCTAAATTTGCATCCAAGAACTATATCAAGTTCTTTAGTAGCTGCTGTTGCAAAAAATCTAAAAATAAAAACAGCAACCGTAATTTTTTCTTGGGACAATATTCCAAAAGCAAGATTGATTTCTAGATATGATAATTATTTTGTTTGGTCAGATTTAATGAAAGAGGAATTAAAATTGTTGTATCCTGAAATTAGATTACAGCAAATAAAAGTTGTTGGTACACTACAATTTGAATTTTATTTTAAGGAGAAATTTTATATTGAAAAAGAAATTTTCTTTAAAAAATTTGGACTTGACATACATAAAAAAACAATTTGTTTTTCTGCCAATGATTTATCATCGCCTTATGAACACAATTATTTTCAAGATTTGTGCGAAGAACTTAGTAAAATTAACGAGTTAGATAGACCACAAATTATATTTAGAAATAGTCCTGTCGATAAAACCAATAGATTTGATGCAATTTTACAAAATTATAATAGTTTTGTACATTCAATTTCACCCGATTGGAAAATTGATGAAATTGGGTCGATTTACCCAACTTACAATGACATTTTTTTATTGATAAACACAGTAAAACATTCTGATTTAGTGATAAACTTAGGCAGCACAATGGCTCATGATTTTGCAGTTTTCGACAAACCATGTCTTTATTTGAATTATGATCCTATCGAAAATTCTGAGTTTAAAGTAAAAGATATTTACGAATTTCAACATTTTCAAAGCATGAAAAATATCGATGCAGTCGGTTGGATCAATTCTAAAAAGGATTTTGTTTCAAAAATATTTGAAACATTAGAAAATCCAAAAAAAATAGCAAAAGATAGAAATTTGTGGATGCAAAAAATAGTTAATTATCCATTAGAAGAAAATAGTATAAATTTAGCAAAAGAGATTATTTCAATTTGTTAATTTTATAAATTACAATGAATTAAAAGAAACAACTTTTTAGTTAAATATAATTTTTTTAAAAAAAAATAATTTGTTGTTTTTAGAATAGATTACACAAACATTTTATTTAATATTTTTAAATAAAATTAAAATTAAATAGTATTAATGAGTACAATTAATAAAATCGATAATTATTTAAAACAATTTAAATTAAAATCTTCAACTGAGGAATTTATTTCAATTGTTAGCAATATATATCATGATTTTGAATCAGCAACTTACGACGAGAAACATTTAAGTATAAAAAAAGGTGAAAAATATTGGCGTTTAGCATCAGATTTTCTTTTTGAAAATTTTAAAAATAAAACCGACTTAGTGTATCTTGATTTTGGTTGCGGTACAGGTTTTGCATCGGAGCAAATTTCAAATAACAAAAATCTAGAAAACATAATTTCAAAAATTTATTGTTATGATTTATCTGAAAGTATGATAAATCAATGCAAGAAAAAGTTTCTAGATAATCAGAAATTTAATTTTTACTCAAATAAAAACGGTTATCAAGAATTATTAAAAGAGAATAAAAAATTCGATTTGATAACTTGCAATGCACTTTTGCATCATATTTTAGAACCAGACTTGCTTGTAAAAGAATTTTCTGATTTATTAAATAAAGACGGAATTCTTATCATTGGTCACGAACCTAATAAAGAATTTTATAAAAGTACGACACTTCAATTCGTAACTCAAACTTATCGGTTGTATAAAAATGGACTCAATAAATTGAAAAAAATATTTGTCCAAAATAAACTTAATTTAGAACCTGATTTAATCAATTTAACATACAATGAATTATTAAAACAAGATTTAATAAAAGAAAATTTCCCTAAAAACATTATTCCAAAACTTGTCGACATTCATGTTCCAATGGGAAATTTAAAAAAACAACCTTGGGGCGAATTGGGTTTTGATATGGATTATATCATAAAAAATTCTAATAAAACTTTATTTCTGATAAATCAAATTAGTTACAATCATATTAAAGATCAAAATGCTTACAATAGTATATTTTGGACAGGAATATCTAATTTTTTTGAATATTTTTATCCTAAAAAAGGAGCAGACACCATTTTAATTTTCAAAAAAATATGATTCATATCTGTTATATAACTGCTGAATATCCTGTAAAAGATTTGCCTCATGGTGGAATAGGAACTTTTACTAAAACGCTAACATACGAGCTTGTAGAGAAAAATATTCAAGTATCTGTAATAAGATTGTCAAATGTTAAATTCGAAGAAATTATTTACGATAACGGTATAACAGTTTATTTGATACCTGAGAAAAAAAAATTACCTTTAAAATTTTTGTCAAATTCATCTAGGATTAATAAAATCATCAAAAAAATCCATTTAAAATCTCCGATTTCTATAATTGAAACACCAGAACTAGGTTTGGCATTTTTAAAAAAATTACCAGAAATTAAATATGTAATTCGAATGCATGGTGGACATCATTTTTTTGCAAAAGCAGAAAATAGACCAACAGAATGGCGCAAAGTGTGGCAAGAAAAAAAATCTTTTGCAAAAGCTGATCACATTATTGCAGTTTCGAAATATGTTGCTGATCAAACAAGAACTTTGTTAAACCTTGGTTTAAAAAACATAGAAATAATTTATAATCCCATAAACGCAGACAAGTTTTATCAATCGGATATTTCTAAAATGGAACCTTTTTCTGTTTTTTTTGCAGGAACAATTGTCGAAAAAAAAGGAATCAGACAATTAATTCAAGCTATAGACTTATTAATTGACGAATTTCCAAATATAATTTTAAATATTGCTGGTCGAGATTCCAATATTCCCGGAACAAATAAACAATACAGACCCTATTTAGAATCGTTTATTAGTAATAAAATTAAATCAAAAATAAATTTTTTAGGAGTAATTCCGAATAGCGAAGTAGCAAATTATATCGAAAAATCAAACGTATGTTGTTATCCAAGTCACATGGAAGCAATGCCGTTGGCTTGGTTAGAAGTTCTGGCAATGGGTAAAATTTTTATAGGAAGTAAAACTGGTCCTGGTCCAGAAGCTGTCGAAGATAAAATAACTGGATTGTTAGTAAATCCATTTGACCCAAAAGATATTGCTGATAAATTGAGATTTGTTTTTTTAAATCCAATCGAAATCAATTTGATTGCAATAAAAGCCAGAGAATCTGTAATTAAAAAATTTGATATTAAAATTTTGGTCGACACCAATGTAAAGTTTTATAAATCTATTTTAAATTAATAATTTATGAAATTCGCAATTATTACTTCTGCTGATCATGGTATAGAAAACAACAAATATTTTTCTTATGCACCCTATGTAAACGAAATGAATATTTGGATAAAATACGCAAATGAAATAACAATTGTTTCAACACTTTCATTAATTGAAAAATCTAATATTTCAGAGTTCTATATTCATGATAAAATTCACTTTATTTCTACTAAATCTTTTAATGTAATAACTCGAAAGTCAGTTTTTATGGCTTTTTTAAATATTCCAAAAATCTTATTTCAAATTTTTAAGGTTTTTCGCAATGCAGACCATATTCATTTGCGTTGTCCGGGAAATATGGGTTTGTTAGCATGTATAGTACAAATGTTTTTTCCTTCCAAAATAAAAACTGCTAAATATGCTGGAAATTGGGATCCTAAAGTTAAAAATCCATTTAGTTATAAACTGCAAAAATGGATTTTAAGCAACACTTTTTTAACAAAAAATATGCAAGTTTTGGTTTATGGCGAATGGGAAAATCAATCTAAAAACATTAAGCCTTTTTTCACGGCAACATATAAAGAAGCAGACAAACAAGAAGTTAAAATAAAAAATTTTGAAAAAAGCATCAATTTTATTTTTGTTGGAATGCTTACTAGTGGTAAAAACCCCCAATATGCCATTCAAATAATTGAAAAATTAAAACTTAAATTTCAAAATATTAATTTGTCGTTTTTTGGCGAAGGAATTGAGCGAGAAAAGTTAGAAAAACATATAAAACTAAATAAGTTAGAAGATTATGTTTTTTTAAAAGGAAATCAAAATTTAGAAATTTTGAAAAAAGCCTATTCCGAAAGTCATTTTATGATTTTGCCATCAGAAAGCGAAGGTTGGCCAAAAGCTGTTGCAGAAGCAATGTTTTGGCAATGTTTGCCAATTTCTACAAATGTTTCTTGCGTTTCGAATATGTTAGATAACGGAAACCGAGGTCTTCTATTAGATATGAATTTAGAGGTTGATGTTAAAAAAATAGAAAATATTCTAAATGACGAATCTGATTATCAAGAAAAAGTTTCTAACGCAATAAATTGGTCTAGAAATTATACTTTAGATTATTTTGAACAAGAAATAAAGTTACTTTTGCAATCATGAGAATAGTTCAATTAATAGATACCTTAAACATTGGTGGTGCCGAAAAAATGGCAGTTAATTATGCTAATTCTTTGAATAAAAAGATTGATTTTTCAGGAATAGTTGCTACTAGATCTCAGGGTTCTTTAATTGAAGAAATCGAAAACAAAAACAATTATTTGTTTTTGAGTAAAAAAAATGTTCTTGATTTTAAAGCAATAGTTAAATTAAAGAATTATTGTAAGAAAAATAAAGTACAGTATATTCATGCTCATGGAACTTCATTTTTTACTGCATTTTTACTAAAAATTATTTATTCTAAAATAAAAATTATTTGGCACGAACATTATGGAGCAACTGTAAACAAGAAAAACCATCAAATTTTATTGATTTGGTTTTGTTCAAGATTTTTTAATAAAATAATTGTAGTAAATAAAAATTTAGAAAACTGGTGCAAAATCAAACTTAAATTCAATAATGTATTATATTTACCAAACTTCATTAATCAAGAAAAATCAATTATTAAAGAAACAATACTTAGCGGAATTGACCATAAAAGAATTTTGATTTTGGCTAACTTAAAAAAACCTAAAAATCATAATTTGCTTATAGAAGTTGCAATTGAGGTTATTAAAAAGCATCAAGATTGGAGTTTTCATTTGGTTGGTAAAGATTTCATTGATGACTATTCTGAAGAACTTAAAACAAAAATAATAGAAAATAAATTACAAGATAATGTTTTTTTATATGACTTAAAGAAAGACATAAATAACATTTTAAGTCAAACCGAAATTTGTGTTTTAACATCAGATTCTGAAGGTTTGCCAGTAGCTTTTTTAGAATATGGATTTGCAAAAAAACCAATAGTTACGACTGAAGTTGGTGAACTAATTGATATTATTGAACATGAAAAAAACGGATATTTAGTTCCAGTTAATAACCCAATTTTATTTTCATATTCAGTTTGTAAACTTATTGAAAATCCAAATTTAAGAATAGATTTTGGAAAAGAAATATATAAAAAACTATCTGAAAACTATTCAGAGATTTCAATTATAAATCAATATTTAAATTGGATTATTAATTTAAAAAAATAATTCAATTTTATAAAATTAATCAAAATGAATATTGATGTAATACATAACTCTAATAAAGTCGCTGCCGAACTTTTGATTAATAAAATGTCAAATGATATAATATTGAAATACATAGTTTTGGCAATGATTTTTTCTTATTTTTATAACTTGCCTTTTATTAAATATAGTTTAAACGGTAATAATGAGTTTAGAATTTATGATGTCGTTGGACTTTTTATTTTGTATTATTTTTATATTTATAATAATTTTTTAAAATTTATAATAAAAATCACAAAACCTTTCAAATGGTTGTGGATGTTTTTGATTTATGCATCATTTATGGTTTTAGTGACATTGTTTTTCTTTGCTTATTTTGATTCTTTAATTTACTTTGTTCAAACAATTCTTTATTTGTATCATTTCTATGTTTTTTTTATTACATCATTGTTATTGTACATAGTTTGTTTTAAAAAATCTAATTTGATGTTTTTTTTAAATGCTATTCTTGTTTTTTCTATTTTGTGTTGTTTAATTGTTATACTTCAAAATTTTTCAATTATACCGTTTTTATGGAATCAAACATATTTTAATAGCTATTTTGGTTTTTTGTCTGGAACTTTAGGTCCAAATAAAGTTGTATTGGGCATGACATCTTTAATAATGTTTACATTATCTATTGGATTAATTATAGAAAAATCTATAAAGATAAATAGGATATTAATTTTAGTATCTATTTTTTTAAATGTTTACATCATATTAATTTCTGGTTCAAGAACTACATATGTAGGCGCTTTGGTTTTTTTATTATTTTTTGCGATTTTCAAAACCTCAAAATTTGTTTTTCTTGGAATTTTCCTTATGACTATTTCTTTGTCTATCACTATTTTAAATAATGATATTTATCTTAAAATCGAAAAAGTTGTTAACCAAAGAATAACTGGAAAAATTAGGAATAAAAATAATATTTCAAATCAAAAAGTTGGAGATCTCTATGAAGATCTTGGAGCAGGTAGAGATAAATTAACAGAAAGTAATTCATCATTTTTATTAGAAAACCCTTTAATTATTCCTTTTGGAGTTGGTTTTAATAATTGGATGATTCGAGGAGAAGGATTGTCTGCTCACAATATGTATCTTCAAGTCATCAAAGAATTAGGTCTTGTTGGATTTGTATTATATTTTGGTTGGCTGATTCAATATTTTTTAATAGATTTCAAAAAATTTAATGGCTTTTCAATCGCTCTCAAAGGTTTGGTACTTTCTATGTTTGTTACTTTATTTTTTGGAGAACATTTGTACATTTACCGACCTGTATTTGCAATTCTAGGCTTATTTTTGGCAGTAACTGTCTTATTTATTTCAATATTACATAAAAATGAAAACAACAATTAGTTTAATAAATTCTTCTAGTATTCAAATTGCAATTGTAATACCTTTTTACAATGCTTCCAATCACATTATCGATGTTGTATCGGCTGTACCTGAATTTATTAATTATGTAATTATTGTCGATGATTGCTCTAAAGAACCTTTGCCAATCGATGAAATTAAATTAAAAATTAACCCTAAAATTAATTTAATTTTATTAAAATCCGACAAAAACATTGGTGTTGGAGGAGCGACAAAATTAGGTTTTCAAAAAAGTCTCGATTTATCAGCAAATATTACAATAAAAGTAGATGCAGATAATCAAATGGATTTATCGTATTTGCCAAATCTAATAAAACCGTTATTAAAAAATAATGCAGATTTTACAAAAGGCAACCGTTTTAGAGATTTAAAAGAATTAAAAAAAATGCCAATAGTTCGTCGATTTGGTAACCTAATGTTATCTTTTTTAATTAAAGTAGCAACAGGTTATTGGCATGTTTTCGACCCAACTAACGGATATTTTGCTATCAAAAACAGCTATTTAAAAAACCTAGATTTAACAAAATTATCTAACAGATATTATTTTGAAACCTCACTTTTATCTGAATTGTATTTTTTTAAAACCCGAATTAAAGACATTCCAATGCCATCAATTTATGCCGATGAAAAGTCAAGTATGCAACTTTGGAAAATGCCGTTTATATTCTCAAGAAAATTAATTGTAACTTTCTTCAAACGAATAATCAAAGAATATTTTTTATATGATTTTAATATCGCTTCTTTATTTATAATTATTGGATTGCCATTATTTACTTTTGGTATAGTTTTCGGAATTCGTAGTTGGATTTATTATGCAAGTAATAATATTTTTGCTCCAACTGGAACAATAATGATTATTACTTTAACTATAATTTTGGGATTTCAATTACTATTACAAGCGATACAATTTGACATTACTAATTCTCCGAAAAGTAAAACTTAATAATTTTTTATCTTGAAAATGAACAAAAAGTATTTCATTTTAGTTTTTTTATTAAATCTAATTATTGCTCTTGCATATTTTTTAGATAATATAAATGCACCAGTTACAGAAATATCTAGTGATTTGGCAAACATAATACCGATTTGTAAAAAGATAGACAATCCAAGTTTATTTGCTAAAGATTTGTATTTAAACGATATAAATAATGTCAAATATTATACACCATTCTATGTTCAAACCTTGAGGGTTATTGCCAAATTCACTAATTATGATTATTTAAAAGCTTTAAATGTCTTAAGTTTTTTTACACATTTTTTTTATGGAACGCTCTGGTTTTATTTCTTTTATTACTTAAAAAAAGATTTTTGGCTGGCTTTTGGTTTTTCTGTTTTTATGCGTGGGGTTATTTGGCCACCTGGTTATGAACTGTTAGGAATTTCAGATTTATGGACGATTATGCCAAGAACAGTTTTTATTGCTTTAATTCCAATACCCTATTTAATTTATAAATTATTTAAAAGAAAGCTTTTTTTTGCGTCAATAATTTTAGGTTTGTTAGTCAATTTTCATCCTATTTCTGGAATTGGAGCTATTATTGTTTATTTTTCAGTGTTTATTAGCTATAATTATTTACAAAATGAAATTTCTCTTAAAACTCAATTTTATCTAATTCTATTAGTTTCATTTGGTGTTTTAACAGGAATGACGCCATATTTTATAACATATATTAGCAATGTAAAAACGGATATAGTCATAGATCAAAAACTTTTTGAAGCAGCTTTTCATGCAAGAATCGATGATCTTTTTTTTGACGGAATACTGTTTATTAAAAATTGGCATCGTCCTTTTACCTATTTTTTTGGTTTGTTTTTTGTCCTATTTTATTTTTTTGATTCTTCTTTGAAAAAAATAAATTTTAAAATTTTATTTTTTTCAATTTCAATTCTTTTGATTTTTGCAAATACCATTCCTTTTTTTGAAAAACTTATCAATCAAACATATAATTTAAATCTCAGACTTGCTTTTCAATTAATTAGATCACAAAAATTAATATTAATTATATTGCAAGTCGGAATGTTTCTTTTTTTGTATGAAGTATTTAAAAAATATGATTTAAAAAATAAATTTAAAATTTTATTTTTTTTAATATATTTAATTTTACTTTCATCAACATCATTTGATTTTATGTCAAAAGTACCATTATTGAGAGATGATATTTCTAGATTAATATTGCCAAATAACTTGAAATTTAAAAGCAAAAATTTAGAAAACGATGCGATAATTGATGTTTTTGAATACATAAATAAAAACACAAAAATTACGGACTTGTTTTATTGTAAAAACGTTTATTTTAGAACGGCAACAAATCGATCTGAAGTTCTTGATTTTCATGCTGCTGGTATGTTAATCGAAGGTAATCCGAAAACTTATATAAACGCATATCTTGATAATTCAAAATTTAACAATAGTGATTTTAAAGATAAAATTGAATTACTAAAAAGTAAGAAAGTAAATTATATTATTGATTCTGTAAATTGGTCTGGATTAACTCCGATAATTAAGATTAAAGAATATTATATTTACAAATTATAAATTTTAATTAATGTCAAATAACAAAAAAATAAATTTCGAAATATCTGAACGCAAAGTTTTATTGCGTCTTTTCGACGTACTTTTTGTGTTTTTAGCATTGCATGTTTTTAGTAATTTTTTTAGTTTCAATTATTTTCAAATTTCTACTTCAAATTATTATTGGTTAATTGTTCTTGGAGTTTACATCAATATTTTTGGTTCAGTTTTCGAAATGTATAACTTACAAGTCGCTAGCAATCAGGTTCAGGTAATAAAAAGCATTGTATTAACAACTTCTGTAACAGTTTTATCTTATTTACTAACACCAATTTTTGCGCCTACTTTGCCAAAAAATAGACTTCAAATTATCTTTTTTTACTTTGCGGTTTTTTTAGCACTTTTTGCATGGCGTATGTTTTATGCTAAATTTTTTGCCTCTCAAAGATTTTCAAAAAAAGTAATTCTTGTTTGCGATATAGAACAAGTAGAAGAATTGGTTTTAAATCTTGAAAAAGTAGATCGTCATTACAAAATTATTGGATTTGTAAATACTCAATTAAATACTAATCTGGATTATTGTTTCAATTACATAAAGAATGTAGATATTGATAATTTAAAAGATTTTGTGAAGCAAAATTCGGTTTCAGAAATAGTTGTTGCTTCTCAAAAAACAGATGGAATTACTTTAAGTTTGTACAATCAATTAATTAGTTTATTAGAAAAAGGGTTTATAATCAAAGAATATACCCAAGTGTATGAAAGTTTAACTTTAAGAATTCCAATGCAATACTTGTCTAGAGATTTCTATATATTTTTTCCTTTTTCTAGAAGTAATTCAAATAAACTATATTTGTTTTCAGTTAGATTTTTTGAAATTATTGTTGCTATAATTGGAATTTCATTTGGTTTTTTATTCATTCCTTTTATATATTTAATTAACTTATTTGCCAATAAAGGAAAACTTTTTTATACTCAAAAACGTGTTGGAAAAAACGGAAAAAAATTCAAAATTCTAAAATTTCGTACAATGATTGCAAATGCCGAAACTGATACACCCATTTTTGCAACAACAAATGATGTCAGAATAACTCCGTTTGGCAAATTTTTAAGAAAATCTCGAATAGATGAATTTCCTCAGTTTATAAATATTCTAAAAGGCGAAATGGCAGTAATTGGTCCAAGACCTGAAAGACCAGTTTTTGTTAAAGAAATTTCTAAAGTAATGCCGTTTTATGAAACTCGACATATACTAAAGCCTGGTTTAACTGGTTGGGCACAAGTCAATTATTCTTACGGAGAATCGATTGACGATAGTTTAATAAAGTTGCAATATGACTTGTATTACATCAAACATAGAAGTGTTTTTTTAGATATTAGTATAATGTTCAAAACAATTAGCACTGTTTTATTTTATCGTGGTCAATAATTTTCTTTTTTCTAGAATTATTATTCTATACAAAATGATACCAGAACACAATATCATTGGAGCCATCATTACAAAATGAACTTTGTTAATTAATATTAGAATATAAATTCCTAAACAACCCAAATTGAAATAACATAATTTTTGAATCCAATTTTGAATTCTTTTTATCATAAAATAAACCAAAATCAATAAACTTGGATTAAATAATAAAACATTGTAGTTCCAATAAATTTCTTCGTGTTGTGAATACATAAAAACACTTGAAAAGAAAACTCCAATCAATCCTAAAATTGAAAAATAAATAATAGAAATTGTTTTTTTATTCAATAACACAATCAAAATCAAGAAAATACAATAAGGATAAATCGAATTCCAGAAAGAAAAATTTCTTACTTCGGAATTTTTTTTATTCAAAACAATTGCTTTTTCTGCAATTGGTTTGTTATTTAATTTTGATGTAGATATATTGTTCATCAATTCTTCAGGCAAGAAAAGTTTGGTTGCATCGTTATCGACTTTGTGTCCAAAAATAATGTTTATACCAAAATTTTCCCAAAAATGATTATCCAAAAACGAGTAAAGAACTGTTCTATAACTGACATCAGTATTTGTTTTTTTTGTAACAATTTTACTTCCGAAAATATCATTTACTTTATCTAGAACCATTGTTGTACAGTTTTTATCGATAAATTTATAGGTGTAAAATTTTTCATCAGAAAACAAAGAACTATTTATTTTGTCAAACAGTTGTTGCTTTTGGAGATCAGAAATCAATAAATTTTGCTCCCATACTTGCCTATTGGTTTCTTTATATTCGTACATAAAATCTTGAAAACTACAAGCTGAAACAAAATACCGCAAATCACCTTTTACAAATTTTAAATAAAAATTTTCTGTTCTAAAATCAAAGTTTCCATAATTATAAACAATGTCCAAATTATTCGCAACATCTAGAATTCTTATTCCAGTGTGTCCATAAATAGAGTACAATTCATTTCCTGAACCACATGTTAAAACACTAATTTTTGCATTATCTGTAAGTTTGTAATACTGAGAAAATACGTTGAATGAAATAAAAAAAACTAAAGTTAATAGTATTTTTTTGAGTAGTAATTGGGTCATAAAAATTTTTATCTAAAAATGGATAAATCTACTTTTACTGAGAAAATATTTGAATATAAAGCTTCACTTTGCTTGGCAATATTGGTCAATGCATAATCAATTTGTACACCTCGATATTTAAATCCTAAACCAATATTTGGTTGAAAACTTAGCTTTTCGTCACGATCAATTGTTGTTATATATTGAAAATTCCCAACTCCAACTCTTACAAACGCCATGTCAGAATAACTGCCTTCGCAACCTAATGCAGGACTTAAACTTAAAAATTTAGAACCTATTAAATCTCTTGTATTGGTAAACTCGGCATTCAAATTTACGGATGCCAAAAGTGTATAATCGTCGTGGAATTCTATTTTTTTAGAAATTCCTAATTGTGCTTTTGGTGCTGTTATTTCTGTTGTTTCTGGCAATTCTTGATTTTGTCCTGGAATAGCATTTTTTATAGTTGCAAATTCAGATTCATCAACATTCCAAACATTATAAGTTGTGGTAATGTCTCGAAGCATTAATCCAAATTTCCAATTATTATCAGTATTGTATTGCATTCCTAAATCAAATCCAAATCCCCAAGAGCTGGCAAAATTGCCAATAACTCTTCGAATAACTTTGGCATTTACACCGTATCTAAAATTGGTTAATTTTGATTTTCTAGCATACGAAAATGTAAATCCATAATCAGCCACCGAAAATAATGAAACACGATTATAATCAATTCTTCCTTGATTGTCAATAAGTTGTGTTGTATTTAAAATGTTGTCAACTCCGAATCTAATTGCCGAAATTCCCCATGCGCTATATTCGTCAATCGGCGCTCCGTAGGCCAAATAATCATATTGAGCAATATTGGCAAAATAACTCGCATGCATAGCAGCAACTTGACTGTCTTCGAGATTAATTAAACCCGCAGGATTCCAGTAACAAGCATTTACATCAGTAGAATTAGCAGTTACAGCATTCGACATCCCAAGTGCAGCTGCATCGACCCCGATGTTCAAAAAGTCATTAGAGTATTTTCTAATAGATTGACTATTTGAACTTAAACTAAAAATAAAGGTTATTAAAATAAGTATTTTTTTCAAAACAGGGAATTTATGCAAATATCAATTAAAAATCTCTAATAAAAAACGTGTTTAACTTTAACTTATTGTATTAAATTTGTTTTTTTTTAATGAAACATCAAAAATTATGAATATCAAAAAACACATTCCGAATATTATTACACTCTTGAATCTTTTTTGTGGTTGTATCGCAGTTATTTTTGTATCAAAATTAGATTTTGAAAAAGCATTTTTGTTTGTCGCATTAGGTATTTTTCTTGATTTTTTTGATGGTTTTTTTGCAAGATTGTTCAAAGTTTCTTCACCATTAGGTTTGCAACTCGATTCGTTAGCCGATATGGTCACAAGTGGCGTAGTGCCGGGATATGTAATGTTTCAAATGTTTCAAGGTATGGAATATGATCCAGAAATAATTTCGATTTATTCAATATTTGGATTCATTATTACGCTTGGTGCATGTTATCGCTTGGCAAATTTCAATATAGATACGCGTCAAACCAATTCGTTTATTGGTTTACCAACTCCAGCAAATGCATTATTTATTTTGAGTTTGCCGTTGATTAGTAATACTTTTTTAAATGATGATTTTACTGAAATACTCTATAATAAATGGGTTTTGGTCTCAATAACTTTGATTAGTGCTTATATAATGAATGCAGAAATTCCGTTGTTTTCTTTAAAAATAAAATCTTTTAGTTTAAAAGATAATTTATTGCAAATTGTTTTCTTAACGATTTCGGTTGCTTTAATTGGATTTTTTCAGTTTTTTGGAGTTGCAATTGTAATTTTATTTTATGTTTTGCTTTCAGTTTTAATGAATGGTTTCAATAAAAAACAAGAATCTAATTTGTGATTTTTTTTAAACATAAAAGTCAAATAAGTTCACCTAAGTTTAAAGTTATAAATAATTAAATTGATTTAATTGTGTTTTTAATATGAACTTATATGTCTTATATGTTTCAAATAATATTTTAATGTTTCCCTAAAAATAATTTTAAATTTTAACAAATTGACCACAAGAAAAAAACATTCATCTAAATCTAAATCTATTTTTCAATCTAAAATTTTTTGGATTGTTGCTATGTTTTTATGTTTTTCGATGTTGATTTTTAAATTTCGAAATGCAATTTTGTATTATTTCAGTTTTAAATCAGATAAAGTTTTAAAATCCGAAATGTCATACCAAAAAAGAAATGAAGAAGTTTTATTTGCCAATGCTAGTAAAGTTGTAGGCATAGATGTGTCTCATTATCAAGGAAAAATAAATTGGAAAAAAGTTGAATTTGTAAACGAAAAATACCCAATAGAATTTGTTTTTATTCGTGCTACTCAAGGCATTGACAAAAACGACAATCAATTCCAAAACAATTGGAATGAGTGTAAGCGTAATAACATCATTCGTGGCGCTTATCATTATTATCAACCAAACGAAAATTCGCTGGAACAAGCCGAGAATTTCATTAAAACTGTAAAATTATCAAAAGGCGATTTGCCACCAGTTCTCGATATTGAAAAATTACCAAAAGAACAATCTATCGAAAATTTAAAAATTGGTTTGAAGCGTTTTTTGGATAAAATAGAATCACATTATGGTGTACGACCAATAATTTATACGGGCGAAAAATATTACGAAGATTTCTTGAAAGAGGAGTTCGAAGAATATACGTTTTGGATTGCCAATTACAATTTTATCGAAGCCGAAATTAATCAAGATTATTTAATTTGGCAATTTACCGAACAAGCCAAAATAAAAGGAATTCGAGAAAAAGTCGATGTCAATATTTTTAATGGAAGCTATGAAGATTTACGTGATTTAAGGATTAATTAAGTTAATGACTTGGCAAAAAATAAATCAATCCAAAAATAAACCTAATAATAAAATTGTCCAAAACCAAGCCGTTTTATGCGCATAATTAAAAGTAATTCCAGACCATTCGCTTCTTTTAGAAACGATTAATCTTGAATCTTCTGTATTGTAATAAAAAAATCTATATTTCCAGTTATTAGCATCGGAATGCCATTTTTTTATTTGATCTGAACTTATGTTTTCTAAAATTCTCATAGTAAAATTATTAAATTTAAATCACTAGACTGCGATCGGGAGTACAAAAAAACCTGAAATCTGCAATTAATTTTAAAACTCCAATTTTTTCTTACGTAATTCGAAATTCTGACCCAAATAAACACGTCTAACCATTTCGTCTTCAACAAGTTCTTCTGGAATTCCGGCTTTTAATATTCCGCCTTCGAACATTAAATAAGTTCTGTCGGTTATTGCCAAAGTTTCTTGAACATTGTGGTCGGTAATTAAGATTCCGATATTTTTATTTTTTAGTTGGGCTACAATTCTTTGAATATCTTCGACCGCAACTGGATCGACTCCAGCAAATGGTTCATCGAGTAAAATAAATTTTGGATCGGTTGCCAAACAACGAGCAATTTCGGTACGTCGGCGTTCTCCACCAGACAATAAATCGCCTCGATTGGTTCTAATATGTTGCAGACTAAATTCGTCCAAGAGGCTTTCCATTTTGGCAATTTGAACGTCTTTTGGATGTTTAGTCAATTGCAAAACACTCAAAATATTATCTTCAACACTTAATTTTCTGAAAACAGAAGCTTCTTGCGCTAAATAACCAATGCCTTGTTGGGCACGTTTGTACATCGGATAATCGGTAATATTCATATCGTCAAGATAAATATTACCTGCATTTGGCTTGACCAAACCAACAATCATATAAAAAGAAGTGGTTTTTCCTGCACCATTTGGACCTAATAATCCAATAATTTCTCCCTGATTTACTTCTACCGAAATACCTTTTACAACGCTACGACCTTTATAGGTTTTGACTAAATTTTCTGCTCTTAATTTCATAAAGTTTTCAATATCAATGACAATGGCAATATCAATCCCGAAACGTCGGGACAATTTTTAATTACATTTCAAATAAACAAATTTCTAAATTAGGAAATGTTTTTTTTAACAAATTCTTGGTTTTTTTTTAAACAACATTAAACTCTAAACTTTTAAACCTTTTTCTGAACTTTTCTCTTTCCTATTTACAAAAACTGCAATCCAAATACTTGCTTCATACAAAATCAGCAGCGGAATTGAAACAATTATTTGACTTAAAACATCTGGAGGCGAAATAATTGCTCCGATAATCAGAATGATAACAATTGCATATCTTCGATAAATTCTTAATGTTTCGGCGGTTACCAAACCCAGTTTAGTCAAAAAATAAATAACTATTGGCAGTTCGAACATTACACCACAAGATATAACTGAGGTTTTGACCATTCCGATATAATTATCGACATTGAACTCATTCTTGATAGCCGAACTGACATTGAAACCTCCAAAAAAATTAATTGATAATGGCAAAATCAAATAATATCCAAATAAAACACCTAGAAAAAATAAAAATGATGAAACTGTAATAAATCCAACGGCACTTTTCTTTTCTTTTTGGTACAAAGCTGGACTAATAAATTTCCAAATTTCCCATAAAATGTAAGGAAAACCTAAAATAAATCCAGCCGTAATGCAAGTCCAAATAAAAATCGAAAATTGTCCGCCTAATTGTGTACTTTGAATTTCAAATGGCATTTTATCAAGACACATTCCGCCATCATTGGTATTGAAATATCTTGTCAATTCACAAAATTTTCGGTAGGTAATAAAATTTGGGTCAAGTGGCCCAAAAATTACTTTATCAAAAATAAAATCAATAATAAAATACGACAATCCCGATGCGATTAAAATTGCGATTGTAATCCGAATCAGCAGCCATCTTAAATCTTCGAGATGATCCAAAAATGACATTTCTTTTAATTCTTTTTCAGTCATTATAACTTTTTAGTAACAAGTAATCTATTTTTGTTATTTGTCAAATTAATTAATATCAAAAACTTTTTTTAAAGCTTTTTTTATTTCATCAAGTATTTGGTTATCTACAATTCCTAATTTTTTACTTAGTCTTTCTTGTGATAAAGATCTAACTTGAAAACAATCAATAGCCGATGTTTTATACAAACCATTTGTTGAGTTGGGTTCTAGTTTTACCATCCAAGGCGCAATTGAATAATTTTCTTTCCAATCTGTTATTGGAACAATTACTTTTAGCGGTAATTTTCCTAATCTGTTATCATTAATAATTATTGCGGGTCTTTTTTTCTGAATTTCAGCACCGATTGTTGGATCTAAATTGACCAACCAAATTTCACTTTGTTTCATAAAAATCTTCTAAATCCAATGATGAAAATATAGTTAACTCTTTGTTAGTTGAATAATCATCTAATAAAAAATTTACAGCCAAATCCATTTGATTATTTAATTCCTGCGTTTTTATTGATTTTATGGTTTCTTCGACAATCTGAAATTTTTTATCTAACGGAAGTTTTTGTATTTCTTGAATTATTTCTAGTGTTTGCATAAATTTTGAATTTGATATTTAAATATAATGCACATTTTTTTATTTTTTTATTTTACAAATATAGTTATAATGAATAACTGCTTAGAATTTAATTTCCTATTTAATACTTAATTTTTTATCCATTATACAATTCCTTCTTTTAAAATATCATGCAAATGCAGCACTCCTATATATGTATCGTTTTCGACAACGACCAATTGTGTGATTTTAAAATCTTCAAGAACCTGAAAAGCATCAATAACCATATCGCTGGATTGAATTAATTTTGGATTTATGGTCATAATATCTCTTGCTGTCAAATGCGAAAAAGTTTCGTTTTCATTCAACATTCTTCGAATATCGCCATCGGTAATTATTCCGATAACTATTTCGTTTTCAATAACAGCTGTTACACCAAGACGTTTTTCGGAAATTTCGAAAATGACTTTTTTGATATTTGCCTCGGGCGAAACCATTGGTTTTAATGAGTTTTCGACCATATCGGCAACTTTCAATAATAACTTTTTTCCCAATGCGCCACCTGGATGAAATTTCGCAAAATCTTCGGGTTGAAAATTTCGCATTTCGATTAAGCAAACTGTCAAAGCATCGCCCATAACCAGCTGTGCCGTAGTACTATCGGTCGGAGCCAAATTATTCGGACACGATTCTGAAGCAACAGTTGTATCAAGAACCAAATGCGAATTTTTCGCTAAAAACGAAGTCATATTTCCAGTAATGGCGATTAATTTATTTCCAAAACGAGTTAATAACGGAACAAGAGTTTTAATTTCTGGACTATTGCCACTTTTGGATATACATATAATTACATCATTATTTTGAATCATTCCTAAATCACCATGAATAGCTTCCGAAGCGTGAAGAAATAGGGCAGGAGTTCCAGTAGAATTCATCGAGGCGACGATTTTTTGTGCAATTATGGCGCTTTTTCCTATTCCTGTAACTATTAATCTAGTTTTGCAATTGTAGATTAATTGTACTGCTTCTGCGAATGAATTGTCCAGTAAATCAGCTAGTTTAGCAATAGATTTGCTCTCTGATAAAATAGTGTTTTTGGCAGATTCTAAAATTTTTTCTGATGTAATCAAAATAGATTTAATATAAAATTTGTAATTGTAAAAGAAATTTATATCTTTATAATGTGCAAATTTATGTAAAATACCATTAATAAAGTATGAAT
>JAYTMQ010000054.1:0-24187 GCA_043728355.1 Bacteroidota bacterium | reverse complement strand
TATTACAAATCTAAAACTTGAATTTATTGAGGTTAACATAAAAATTCTTTTTGGGGTAAGGGGCATTATTGTTGAAAACTCAAAGAAAATTGTTAATATAGATCAAAATTCCGTAAATCTCAATCTAATTTAAAAGATTTATAAAATCGAACAACCTAAAATTCCAGTTGCGAGTTTTGGGTTATATTTGACAGTATAGCAACTTTCCCAATTAGAAAAACTCCTGATAAATTAAAATATTTAGGTTCAAGGTATATTTTTTTCAAATCAATCCAAAGAACAACTTGGTACATTTTCTTTGATATGGAAAATGATAATTATTTGATTACACATATCCTGAATAATAATTCCGAAGAAGTAAAGTTTCTTTAAAGTCTGACAACTTCTGACTATCTTTGCAAAAATTCAAACAAAAATGTCAAAACAAGTTCGTGTGCGATTTGCACCAAGTCCAACTGGAGCATTGCATATTGGTGGTGTTCGTACAGCTTTATTCAACTATTTATTTGCCAAGAAAAATAACGGCATTTTCTATTTGCGAATAGAAGATACTGACCAAAACCGATTTGTTGAAGGAGCAGAAAAATATATTCTTGATGCCTTAGATTGGCTGGGAATTGCTCCAGATGAAACTATTGGCAAAAACGAAAAATTTGGTCCATATAGACAATCAGAACGCAAAGAATTGTACAAACAATATGCAGATTTGTTAATAGCATCAGGTAATGCCTATTATGCATTTGATAGAGCAGAAACTTTAGATTCATTAAGAAAACAATACGAATCTGAAGGAAAAACATTTATTTACAATCATACAATTCGTGAAAAATTAGATACTTCGTTAGTAATTTCTAAAGAAGAAACGAATAAAAGAATTGCTTCTGGGGAAGATTTTGTAATTCGTTTTAAAACACCAAATGACGAAACATTACATTTAACAGATATTATTCGTGGCGATATAAAATTCGAAACGGGTTTGCTAGACGATAAAGTTTTATTCAAATCTGATGGTATGCCGACCTATCATTTGGCGAATATTGTCGATGACCATTTAATGAAAACCAGTCACGTAATTCGTGGTGAAGAATGGTTGCCATCAATGCCGTTGCACGTTATGTTGTATCGAGCATTTGGCTGGGAAGCTCCAGAATTTGCACATTTGCCATTGATAATGAAACCAATTGGAAACGGAAAATTGTCTAAACGCGATGGCGATAAACTAGGTTTTCCAGTATTTCCGCTTGAATGGAAAACCGAATCTGGATTGACTCCAGGATATAAAGAAGTTGGATTTTTCCCCGAAGCTGTGATTAACTTTTTAGCTCTTTTAGGTTGGAATGACGGAACTGAACAAGAAATATTTTCATTAGACGAATTAGTAGAAAAATTCGATTTATCTAGAATTCATAGAGCTGGAGCGAAGTTTGATCCAGAAAAAAATAAATGGTTCAATCATCAATATTTGCAAAAGCAAAGCGATGAAAGTTTGGCAATCCAGTTTCAGAAAGAACTAGAAAAAAGAAATAGAGATTCCTTCGGAATGACAAATTTGGACGGAATGACAAAGTTGATAAAAATAGTTTCTTTGATAAAAGAACGAGCCAATTTTGTTTCAGAATTTTGGGAAATGAGCGATTATTTCTTTCAAGCTCCAAATTCGTATGATGAAAAAGCATCGAAAAACTGGAAAGATGAAACGCCAGATTTAATGAAAAAATTGATTGAAGTTTTACAAAATATAAACGATTTTACTTCATTAAACATTGAAAATATAGTAAAAAACTGGATGAGCGAAAACGAAATCGGAATGGGAAAAATAATGCAACCTTTACGTTTGAGTTTGGTTGGCACTTTAAAAGGTGCGCATTTATTTGATATTATAGAAGTTATTGGGAAAAATGAAACTGTTTCTAGAATTGAAAAAGCGATAGAAAAATTATGATCAGAAAAAAATTAGCATAAAAAACTCCCAAATTATTGAGAGTTTTTATTAATCTAATTACAAGCATAATAAACTGGAGATTTAAAAACTCCGAGAATTGATAGATTTTTAACATCATCGTTACGTTTATTAAAATCGTTAAAACGGTTCAATAAATCGTCACAATTCGGAAAATATTTTGTTGCAGTTGGCAAGATTAAATTTCTTAAAGCTATACTTTTAGCATTTTTCTCTTCATTAAATAAAAAACTTTCAAGTGTGTTAGCTTTGTCATCAATAACTGATAACTGAAAAGAAATTTGTTGGTCATCAGTATCAGAATCACCAGTTAAAATTACTTTACTTATCAAAAACTTATCTTTACATTCTGAAAGTATAAAATATCCATCTTTTTCAAAACCATTTAATTTCAAGATTTTAAGTTTAAAACCACTGTAAAAAGCAGTATCGAAATCATTGAACGAAATTGTTTTCTCAGAATTTTTTTGATATTCTTTATAAACAAGCATTTTTTCGGTCGTAATTACTCTAACCGAAGCAGCGTCGACATCAATTTTGGTACCATCATTTTTAGTAATAAATGACGATTGTGAAAATAAATTGAAGGATACAAAAAATAAAATGTAAAATATTGATTTCATAAATATTGATTTAGTCGATAAAGATACGTTAAAAAACGATAAAATACATAAATTAAAAATAAATTTATCAAATTCGTAAATGTTAATTTGCAGTTGTAACTAAAAAGAATTTTTAACGTATAATAATTATACTAACAATTTAAACATTTTAATAATGGACATTATTTTTTATTCAGTAATAATCTTCGGATTATTTATTTTGTTTTCAAGTTTCTTTACGGTCAAACAACAAACTTCGGTTGTAATTGAACGTTTCGGAAAATTTCTTGGCATTCGTCATTCAGGATTGCAACTAAAAATTCCGATAGTTGATAGAATTGCTGGTAAAATTAACCTAAAAATTCAACAACTTGATGTAATTATTGAAACCAAAACCCACGATAATGTTTTCGTGAAAATAAAAGTTTCGGTTCAATTTTCTGTCATCAAAGAAAATGTTTATGATGCGTTTTATAAACTAGAATATCCTCACGATCAAATAACTGCTTATGTTTTTGATGTTGTTCGTGCGGAAGTTCCAAAACTAAAACTTGATGATGTTTTTGAAAGAAAAGACGATATTGCAATTGCTGTAAAACGTGAATTAAATGAAGCAATGACAACTTATGGTTATGATATTATCAATACATTAATTACTGATATTGATCCAGATATTCAAGTAAAAAATGCAATGAACAGAATTAATGCAGCTGATCGTGAAAAAACAGCAGCGATGTTCGAAGGTGAAGCCGAAAGAATTAGAATCGTAGCAAAAGCAACTGCTGAAGCCGAAAGCAAAAGACTTCAAGGTCAAGGTATTGCAGACCAAAGACGTGAAATTGCTCGTGGACTGGTAGAAAGTGTTGCTAATTTGAACAATGTTGGAATCAGTTCTCAAGAAGCTTCAGCGTTAATTGTTGTGACGCAACATTATGATACTTTACAAGCAATTGGTGCCGAAACGAATTCGAATTTAATTTTATTACCAAATTCTCCACAAGCCGGAAGCGATATGTTGAACAATATGGTAGCGAGTTTTACAGCTTCTAATCAAGTTAGTGAATCTATGAAAAAAGCAAAAGTTAAAAAACCTAATTCGGGTCATCATATCACGCATCAATCAGATTCGAAATTAGATGGAGAAGGAAATCCGATTTTGTAAAAGCTATTTTTTAAAAACAAAAGAGTTCAAGAAATTGAACTCTTTTTTTATTTTAAACATCAGTTATTACATCAAAACCTTTGTAACTTCCAACAATTGCAAGGGCTATTATATTATTTGCTAGTTGTTTACGTTTTATTTTTCCTGAAATCTGATTCATTGTCGAACCAGAACCAACTGCGTCGTCAATCAATAAAAGGTTATTGTAAGAAACATTTCCTTTTATTACAAATGTGTTTTCGGCATTATTGATTCGTTCTTCAATTTTATTTAATGATTTTTGAGGAACTGGAATTATGCCACCAATTTTCATAATTTCGATAACGGGTAAGTTAATTTTTAATCCATTAGCCAAAAATTTCATTAATTGGGTTTCTCGTTTTATGGTTGGCGGAACAAATGCTACAGCATCAATATCATATTCTGAAATAATAACATCGATTTTTTCTTTGATTTCTTGAATCAAAATTTTCATCAACATTTTGTTCTGACCTTGTTTGGCGTAGTGCAAAATGGTTCCTAATCTTGTTTTTCCGAAACGTTCAATAGCATAAAAATCTAGATATAACAATTCGTCTACAAAAATTTTTTTATAACCTTTTGTGTTTTTCAATTTATCTAAACCAGAAATTAATCCATTGTTGTCTAGATAGTTGTTGTATTTATCTTTGGTTAAAATAAATTCGTCAATAGTTTTTTCTAATGGTAATTTTCTTTTTTGACACCAATTTTCGAATGCAGATAAACCTTCTAACAATTGTCCAATTTCTGTAATTAGAATAAAATTTTCGTTAAGAAAAGTTTTTTTTTCTTTTGAGATTTCAACTTTTGATGGAATTGAGCTTATGTTATTTTCTTTTAACCTATAAATAGTTTTTGGAGTACTTCCTATTTTTTGAATAAAATCAATTTCTAATAAATTATTCAAAACCAAATGAGTCATTTGTTTAGAAACAGAGAGTTCGTTAACAATTTCGATAACACTCAATTCTTTTTTTACATCAAAAAGATTAATTATTTTTTCTTTAATTTTCATTTATTAGACTATTTACTATCAATAGTCAAATATAGAATAAAAAATCAAATAAAAACAATTATTAGACTATTTACTATCAATAGTCTAATGTAAAATATTACTTTTTTTATTAATATTTTACATTTACTTTTATCAAAAATTAAAATAAAGCGATTTAATGAACGGTTTTCTATAAAAGGTAAAAACAGTTTAACTAATTTTTTTTTAAGATTAAAATTAATTTATGAATGTCATTTTTTAAGTAAAAATCTATGATTTTTTAAAATTTGATAATAAAAATCTATAATAATAAAAATCCGTTCGAAAACGGATTTTTTGATTTGTAAAAAATATGAATTTAAAATTTTATAGCAATTCTAAAACTTTTTCATTTTTCTCAGAAATTTTCAATTCAGAAAGTTGTGTTTTGAAATTTGATAAATTATCTGAATCATTTTTTAGATTTTGAATCGTTAAAATCCTAACCGAAACCAAATTACTTTTTAACGACATTGAATATAATTTTGAAATTACATCAACTTCAAAATCTGACGCTGCAATTTTCTCAGAATGTTCCAAAATTAAATTTGAAAACAAAAGTGCATTATTATCATTCTTAATGTTTTTTATAATTGTATTGACAATCAAACTATAATTATCAATTGATTTTATATTTTCAATAATTGGAATTAATAAGTTTTCTGCAAGAGTTTCGTCTTTTTCTTTGACATATTTATTGATTTCTTTTTGAACATTAATCAATAAATTTTCTTCTTTTTTGCCTTTTTCTTCCCAAGCGTCTTTGAGTCCAACGGTTTTATTAAACACTATTTTAGAAGCAGTTGCATCTTTATCAACAATAAAATAACCCAATCGTTGAAACTGAAAATGGGTTCCAATTTTTGCCTCTAATAAACTTGGTTCTACAAAACCTTTCACAATTTCTAGCGAAGATTTATTCATAAATTCCAAGAAATTTTTCTCTTTGTGACTGTCTGGTGCTTCGTCAATAAAAAGTCTGTCATACAAACGAACTTCGGTTTCAACTACGTGTTTTACAGAAACCCAATGCAGAGTTCCAGCAACTTTTCGTTGACTGGCTTCACTGCCACTTCCTGATTTAGAATCTGGATCATAAGTAGCTTGTATTTCAATTACATTTCCAGTTGAATCTTTTGTAACAGATTCTCCTTTAATGATATATCCATTTTTTAAACGCACTTCATTGCCAATACTCAATCTAAAAAACTTGGCTGGAGCAATTTCTAAAAAATCTTCTTTTTCAATGTATAATTCTCTTGAAAAAGGTACCTTTCTAAAACCCGCAGATTCATCTTCTTGATTATTTTCGGCATCGATAATTTCTTCTTTGTCGGCAGGATAATTGGTAATTACGAGTTTTATTGGATCTAAAACCGCCATAACTCTTGGCGCAGTTTTGTTTAAATCTTCACGTAAACAAAAATCTAAAAGCGAAACATCAATAATATTTTCGCGTTTGGCAACACCAATTGTTTCACAAAAATTTCGGATAGATTTAGCAGTATATCCACGACGTCGCAAGCCTGAAATTGTTGGCATACGAGGATCATCCCAACCATTAACTACTTTATCTTGAACTAATTGTAATAGTTTTCGTTTGCTCATTACGGTATAATTCAAATTCAAACGAGCAAATTCGTATTGGTTTGGGCGCACTTTTGAATCATCATAAATCTGATCTAAAAACCAATTGTACAATTCACGATGCATTACAAATTCTAAAGTACAAATTGAATGCGAAATTTGTTCGATATAATCGCTTTCGCCATGAGCAAAATCATACATAGGATAAATTTTCCAATCGTTTCCAGTTCTGTGATGATGACGATGCAAAACTCTGTATATCAATGGATCACGCATTAACATATTCTTGGAACTCATATCAATTTTAGCTCTTAAAACGTGTTTTCCTTCTTCGAAGTCGCCATTTTTCATTTGTTCAAATAATAATAAATTTTCTTCGATAGAACGATTACGAAATGGCCCATCGGTTCCTGGTTGCATTGGTGTTCCTTTTTGGGTTGCCATATCTTCCGAGGATTGAGAATCTACATAGGCTTTGCCGTTTTTTATCATCAAAACTGCCCAATCGTACAACTGCCGAAAATAGTCAGATGCATAACGTTCTTCTGCCCAATTAAAGCCTAGCCAAGCTAAATCTTCTTTAATAGCATCGACATATTCTTGCTCTTCTTTGGCTGGATTGGTATCGTCGAAACGCAAATTTACTGGTGCATTGTACTTTAATCCTAGTCCGAAATTCAAACAAATCGATTTGGCGTGACCAATATGCAAGTAACCATTTGGCTCGGGCGGAAACCTGAAACGTAATTTATTTTGAGGAAAACCACTAGCTAAACTGTCTTCTATTATTTGTTCTAAAAAATTGAGCGATTTATCTTCTGACATTTTAATTTTTATTTGATGCAAAGATAAAAAAAAGGATTTTAGATATTAGACTTTGAGATGAGAGACTTTGAATTATTGAATAATTGAATTGAAATATTTTATATATTTGTATAAAATCTTAGTATTATGAGACAAGTAATGGTTACAATTCCAGACGAATATTATGACAATTTAATGGCATTTTTAAAGCCGATTCCAAATTCTGCTGTTGATAATAGTGAGGAAGAATACAACAAAAAAATTCAAGAAATGGTGTTAGATCGAGTAAAAAACTCTAAACCAGAGGATTATGTAGATGCTCGTGAATCATTACAACGGTTAAAAGTAAAATATGGCTTTTAATATACAAACGCTAATTCGTGCAGAATTAGAACTTGATGAAATAATTTTTTATTATGAAAATATTCAAAATGGTTTAGGAAATAGATTTCTAACAGATTATGAAAGTTTACTAGATATTCTAGAATCTTATCCGTTCTTTGAGCAAAAATATAATATAATGCGACAACTACCTTTTAAAAAATTTCCATATATGATTCACTTTCAAGTCGATGAATTTGAAAATATAGTTTACATTGAATCAATAACTTGCGATTATCAAAATCCAGCTAGTACAAGAATTAAATTTTAAAATGGGCAAAATAAAACTAACAAACATTCGTACATTTTCTTACCACGGATGTTTAATCGAAGAAAGTAAAATAGGATCAAATTACCGAGTTGATTTAGAAATTAAAACTGATTTAACTAAATCTGAAATTTCTGATGACTTGAAAGATACTGTTGATTATGTGCTTCTGAACCAGATAGTTGTCGATGAAATGGCAATTCGAGCCAATTTGCTAGAAAATGTTGCGAGACGAATTATTGACAGTTCGATGGTTAAAATTCCAACTTTAAAATATATAAAAGTGGCTGTTTCTAAACTCAATCCTCCAATTGGTGGTGATGTTCAAGAAGTTACGATTGAGATTGAGGAATTTCGAGAATAAAAAAACCTTCAAAGTAATTTGAAGGTTTTGGAGGCATCGTCCGGATTCGAACCGGAGTAGGAGCTTTTGCAGAGCCCAGCCTAGCCACTCGGCCACGACGCCATTATTAAAGCGGATTGCAAAAATAACATTTTATTCTTAATATAAAAATTTTATTATACTTTAGGTTCAATTTTTTCGATTGCTTTTTTTACAAACTTCTGATTACTTGGAAACCAAGCTTGTAACATTATCGAAATTCCAAAAATAACCAACAATAAACTGGTCCATTTTTTTATTTTAATAATATTGGTTGGTGTTAATTTATTTTTTAGTTTCTTGGCTAACATCATTTTTCCAATATCAACTATTAAATAAGTGATAATAACTGTAGAAAAGAAAACCATTAACCTTGGTGTTTTTAATTCCATAACTGGACCAAAAGTCAAGAATATTAAAAACCAAAAACCTAGAACACCTACATTTATAAAATTTAAAAATAAACCTTTAAAATAAAGGCTTCTGTAATCTTTCTTTACTAATTGAAGTTGAATATTATCTTCGTTTTCATCAATATTTTTGGTGTTGTTTTTTAGTTTTAAAAATGAAATTATTCCATAAGTTATCATTATCAATCCGCCAAAAATATATAAAGCGGGTTCGTCTTTTATATTGTTTATTAATCTGTAACTCGAGAAAATTGCAATTGCTATGAATATAAAATCAGCTGTTACTACTCCTAAATCAAAAACCATTGCGGCTCTAAATCCTTTTGTAGCAGCTGTTTCTAATACAATAAAAAAAACTGGTCCTATTAAAAAGCAAAGTAAGATTCCGAGGGGAATTGCCATGAAAACATCTTGAATCATATTTCGAAATTATAATTAAATCAAAAATAATAAAAATTATTCATTATTCTGTTTAATTGTTCCACCGAGAACTGTTTTCTTATTAATTTGTTTTGGTTTGCCATAAATTATTATGTTTCCGCCTGCTCTAGTTTTTGCATCAACAAAATCTATAGCATAAATGTTGGCTTCTCCGCCAGCATTTGCAGTAATTATAGTTTGTTGTGTAATTAATTCTTTTGCATCTAATTCGCCTCCAGAATTAATAATTGCCTCTTGATTTTTAGCTTTACCTTCAATATTCACGTTTGATCCATTTGATGACTTTACAGTTAATTTATCTACATCTAAATTTAATTTTATTTGAGAACCTTCTTTTGCATTAATATCAAAAGCTATTGCTTTAAAAATTTCTTGACTCGAAATTCTAGAACCTTCATTAGCTTCAATAGCATCAATATTTTTGAAATATAATGTTGCTGAAACATTATCTCCTGAAAGCAATTTTGTTAATGGCATTCTAATTTTCAATTCACCATTTTTATTAATTATTTCTACTTCTTCTGAACCATATCCTGTAAGAATAAGTTTGTTTTCTGAACCCTGAATCAATAAAACTTCAATTTGATCAAATGAAGTTATTTTATTAAAATCGCCTAGAGTTTTTGTAATTTGCCCAAAATTAATTTGAGAAATCATCAAAAAAATTATTAAAAGTATCTTTTTCATAATATTTTTATTTAAAATGTTATTTGTTTCACTTATAATTCAAAAACTATTCCTAAAATTTTTTAAAATCTAATTCTTTCTTAAATAATAAAAGTCCAATTGTTTTTTAACTAAATCGGCAGTTTTTACTTTAACGTAAATTTCGTCACCTAATTGTAAAACATTTTTGGTAGTTTGTCCGACTAAAGCGTATTGTTTTTCGTCAAATACGAAATAATCGTCTTTTATTTCTCGAATTCTTACCATTCCTTCGCATTTATTTTCGATGATTTCTACAAAAATTCCAAATTCAGTTACGCCAGAAATAACACCTAGAAATTCTTGATCCATATGATCTTTCATGTATTTAATCTGCATGTATTTTACCGAATCACGTTCGGCTTTGGTCGCCAAACCTTCCATTTGTGAACAATGCAATGATTTAGATTCATATAATTCAGCATTTGCAGATTTTCCACCATCTAGATAAAATTGTAACAATCTATGCACCATAACATCTGGATAACGACGAATTGGCGACGTAAAATGGCTGTAATAATCAAATGCTAACCCGTAATGACCAATATTTTCTGTAGAATAAGTTGCTTTACTCATTGAGCGAATTGCCAATGTATCAATCAAGTTTTGTTCTTTTTTGCCGTGAACATCTTTCATTAATTGGTTCAAAGCGTGAGCCACCGAACCTGAATTAAAATCGATTGTGTATCCAAATTTCTTAATTAATTCTGACATTGCCAATAATTTATCTTCGTTGGGTTCGTCGTGAATTCTATAAATAAAAGTCTTTTTTTGTTTACCAATATATTCTGCAACTTTCTTGTTTGCAAGAAGCATAAATTCTTCAATTAAATGATTAGAATCTTTACTTTCCTTGAAATAAACACCATCAGGATTTCCAGTTTCAGATAAATTAAATTTTACTTCCACTTTATCAAATGAAATTGCGCCGTCATTCATACGTTTTTCACGCATTATTTTAGCTAGTTCATCGAGTTTTAAAGTTGCAAAAACAATTTCATCTGAAACTTTATAAGAACTTCCAGTTATTGAAGTTTCTAATGGAATAATATTTTCTTTAGTTTCTATTATAAACTGAGCTTCTTCATACGAAAAACGTTGGTTCGAATCAATAACTGTGCGACCAAACCATTGGTTTTTTATGGTTGCTTTTTTATCTAATTCAAAAACTGCCGAGAAGGTATATTTCTCTTCATTTGGTCGTAATGAACAAGCAAAATTTGATAAAACTTCGGGCAACATTGGTACAACTCTATCGACTAAATAGACCGAAGTTGCACGGTTATAAGCTTCATCGTCTAAAATTGTTCCTTCTTGAAGATAATGCGAAACATCGGCAATGTGAATTCCAACTTCATAATTTCCGTTATCTAAAATTTTAAAAGAAAGTGCATCATCAAAATCTTTTGCATCTTTTGGATCAATAGTAAAAGTTAAAGTTTGTCGCATATCACGACGTTTTGCAATTTCTGATTCTTGAATAGTTGTATCTATTTTTTGTGCAAAAGTTTCTACTTCTATCGGAAATTCTGATGGTAAACCATACTCGGCTAAAATTGCGTGAATTTCGGTATTGTGTTCGCCAGGTTTTCCAAGAACTTTAATTACTTTTCCAAAAGGCGAATCGGCTTTTTTAGGCCAATCTTCAATGTGAACTAAAACTACGTCACCGTTTTCGGCACTGCCAAAATTATCTTTAGATATAAAAATATCGGTGTACATTTTCGGATTTGCTGTACTTACAAATGCAAAATTTGGTTGCATATTAATAACTCCAACAAAATCGGTTTTGGCACGTTCTACAACTTCAATCACTTCGCCTTCAGGTCGTTTTCCTTTTCGGCGGTTATAAACATATACTTTTACTTTGTCTTTATCTAAAGCACGATTCAAGTTATTGGTTGGAATAAAAACATCTTCACCAAATTCTGGACAAATAAAATAAGCTGTTTTTCGACCGGTCATATCTATCGTTCCTTCATATAAATCTTCGGAAATTGCTTTCACGAGATATTTTCCTGGTTCAGATTCGATAATCATTTTCGATGCTGCCAAAATCTTCAAATCGTGAATTATTTCATTTCGAGATTTAGTATCATCAACATCAAGAATTGCTGCTATTTGTTTATAATTAAATGCTTTATTGCTATTAGTGGTTAATATTTTTATAATTTTATTTGAGAAATCTTTAGTATTATTGCTCGGTTTTTTTGGTAATTTACTCATAATTGTTTTCTAATATTGGCTAAATTACTAATTAGTATTAAGATAACAGAATTAAGTATTAAGATTTATCGAAATAATAACTTTGTATCTTTACAAAAAAATAAAAAATGGAAGATTTTCAGACAATTGCAACTTTTAATTATACGCACGAAATTGTGGTTTTAAAATCTATTTTACAAAGTGAAGGCATTCCGTTTTTATTTCAAAATGAGAATTTAATTTCTATAGATCCATTTGCAAGTTTTGCCTATGGCGGCATTATTTTAAAAATTCATAAAAATGATTTCGAGATTGTGCAATCAATTTTAGATGATTTGAATAATCATTTAAAAATTGTAGATTAAGAAATTAAAAATTAGGATTTTCATAAAGAACAATAAATCCTAATTTGTAAATAAAAATTCCTAAATTTCATAAGTTTTCAACATTCATTAAAAACCAAATAAAAAAAGATTTTAAAAATTAATTTATTGATGGTTATGATAGCGTGTTAATTGTTACAATTAAAATATAGAATTAAAATAATATTTTTAGTTTTAGTTTTTTATAATGATTTATGAACATAGTTTTTGGTACTTAAATGTTTAAATTTAAAGTGATTTTAAAAGTTTATTAACATCGGTTGATAACAAAAAAAGTCTAAAAAGTCTAAATACTATTTTCTAAAAAATTGTTTATAAAAGTGATTTTTATAGTGATAACTTTTCTAAAAATAATGCAAACTAAATTAGGTTTTCTAGTTTCAATTTTTGCATTACGAATTAAATCAATACTAACTAAAAATAGTTCTAAAAATCTATCTAAAGTTATCAACAGAAGTTGTTAATTTAAGGTTAACTGAATATCAACGAATTGCGTTTTTCTATTAACAATCTTAAAAAATATTTTTTAAGTTACTGATTTTAAATAAATTATATAATTTTAAAAAACTAAACAATTGTTAATGAATGATTTGTATATTTTAAATTATAAAACATTTTTTGCTCTAAAACTTTTATAATCTTCACCAAATAAAATTGGGTCAAACTGGCCTTTATAACGTTTTAAATGTTCTAGAATTACGAATGATTTTTCGATTCTAATTTGCTGATTTTTAGTTTTAGAAATCAAATAAATAATGCTTCTTTTTTTGCCAGAAGTTAGTTTTTCGAATAAATAATTTCCATCAGGATCAGAAAATAAAACTTCTTGAAATTCTTCGCACATTTCGAAACCAAATTCACTTTTATCAGGAATTATTTCAACTGAAATTTTATCATTTATAGCAAGATTCAGAGTTTTAATTCGTTCCTTGTTTAACATTATATAATGAAAAGGTTTTTTTGGAATCATTGCACATTGAAAAGTCATTATATTATTTAATTTACAAATAATGCGTTTATTGGGCGAAAGTAAAATCATTTCTTGATAAATTTCATCAGGAATAATTATTATCGAAGTCCAAAAAATATCGCTTGCTTCAAATCTTGAAATATTTGCGGTAAAATTCATTTTAGAATGATTATTTTTGTAAAGATAAATAACAAATTCAAAAGATGAAAATCGCAATAGGAAACGACCACGCTGGTCCAGAATATAAATTTGCAATCGTAAAAATGCTCGAGGCAAATGGTCATGAAGTTACTAACTACGGTACAGATTCGTCAGATTCTGTAGATTATCCTGATTTTGGTCACGCTGTTGCAAAAGATGTAAACGATGCCAAAGTCGATTTCGGAATCATCATTTGCGGAAGCGGAAACGGAATTGCAATGAGTGCCAACAAACATCAAAATGTTCGAGCAGCACTTTGTTGGACAAAAGAAATTGCAAGTTTAGCACGTCAACATAATGACGCAAATATTATAAGTATTCCTGCGCGTTTCACATCTATTCCACAAGTGCTTGAAATGGTTGAAACTTTCTTGAAAACCGATTTCGAAGGCGGTAGACACGCTGCGAGAGTTGATAAAATAATGTGTCAATGAGATAATTTGACAATTGGATAATTAGTAAATTATCTAATTTTATAATTTACTAATTATCTAATTTATGTCGCACAACCACGCACATCACGAAGTAAAAGGAAAAAATCTTTTATTTTCGATTGTATTAAATATTGTAATTACGGTTGCGCAATTCATTGGTGGAATTTTGTCAGGAAGTTTGGCATTAATCTCAGACGCATTGCATAATTTTTCTGATGTTTTGTCCTTGATATTTAGTTATATCGCTACGGTTTTATCTAAAAAGAAAGCATCATTAAACCAAACTTTTGGCTATAAACGAGCCGAAATTATTGCAGCTTTTGTCAATTCAATTTCATTGATGATTGTTGCGATTTATTTAATATTCGAAGCAGCACAACGGTTTATGAATCCAGAACCAATTAAATCTAATTTGGTTATTTGGTTATCATTACTTGGAATTGTAGCCAATGGATTATCTGCATTATTAATAAAAAAAGATGCTGAAAAGAATTTGAATATGAAATCGGCATATATTCATCTTTTTACCGATATGATGGCATCGTTGGCGGTTTTAATTGGTGGAATTTTAATGAAATATTACCAAATTTATTGGATTGATAGTGTTTTAACATTTGCAATAGCGATTTATCTGATATATATAGGTTATGATTTATTAATAGAATCGACAAGAATTTTGATGCTTTTTACACCATCTAATATTGATATTAAAGAAATTGTTCGTGAAGTACACAAAATTTCGGGTGTAAATAAGTTGCATCATATTCACGTTTGGTATTTGAATGAACACGAGTTACATCTAGAAGCACATTTAGATTGTTCGGAAGACTTGAAATTGAGTGAATTCAATATTTTAGTTGATAAAATCGAGTTGGTTTTATTCGAAAAATTCCAAATTAATCATACTAATATTCAACCCGAATATCAAAAATTAGATTCCAAAGATTTTATTGTACAAGACTAGTCATTGACTGAATTAATGTAAACACAGTCAGTGTGTTGACTGAATTAATGTTAATTCAGTCAGCGCACTGACTGAATTAACAAATTTTATTTATATTTGTACCATAAATTACTAAATTCTAGAGTATGAGTTTTTTAAATCGAGGAATAACTGATTTGTTTCATAAAAGAGTATTGCCTAATAAAGTAATAATTTTATTAGGCGCACGACGTGTTGGTAAAACAGCATTTATAAAAAATTATCTTTTAGATATTCCAAAATCAGATTATTTGCAACTAAATGGCGAAGATATTGATGATGCTAATTTATTAAAAGAGCGATCTGTTAACAATTATAGTCGGCTTCTGGCAAACACAAAATTGTTAGTCATTGACGAAGCGCAAAATATTCCAGATATCGGAATGATTCTAAAATTAATTGTTGATTCAATTGAAGGTATAAAAATTATTGCAACTGGTTCTTCGGTTTTCGATTTATCAAACAAATTAGGCGAACCATTGGTTGGTAGAAAAAATACTATTTATTTGTTTCCGTTTGCACAAATGGAATTTTCTAATAAAGAAAACTATAAAGAAACAACCCAGAAATTAGAAGAGCGATTGCTTTTTGGATCTTATCCAGAATTGGAACAATATCCGGAATGGAATGATAAAATCAATTATATTAAAGAAATTATTAATTCATATTTATTAAAAGACATTTTGATTTTTGATGGTATAAAACAATCTGATAAAGTTTTAGATTTGTTAAAATTAATTGCTTTTCAAGTCGGTCAAGAAGTTTCGTTGCAGGAATTAGCCAGACAATTAGGCATATCTAAAAACACTGTAGAAAGTTATTTAGATTTACTATCGAAAGTTTTTGTAATTTATAAAGTGCCAGGATTTAGTAGAAATTTACGCAAAGAAATAACAAAGTCCAACCGCTGGTATTTTTATGATAACGGAATTCGAAACGGAATTATTGGCAATTTCACTCGACTAGAAACCCGAACCGATGTTGGTGCTATATGGGAAAATTATTTAGCCTCAGAAAGAGTAAAATTTCAAAATTATACTCAAAAAACGGTTTCTAATTATTTTTGGCGCACTTACGACCAGCAAGAATTAGATTGGCTTGAGGTAGAAAACGCAAACCTAAAAGCATTCGAATTCAAATGGAATGAAAACCGTAAAGCAAAAATCCCAAGGGCATTTGCAAAAGCCTATCCAGATGCGAGTTTTGAGGTTGTTAATAAAGGGAATTATTTGGATTTTATAACTTAAAATTTTAATTGCCTTAAAATAATAATAAGCAACAACTAAAAAATATAAATTAAGAATTTATTTCAAAATGACCCAAATACAATTCATAAAAAACCAAGTTCAAACTACTGATAAAAATATTGAAGCAACCATAAAATTGCTCAATGAAGATTGCACTATTCCATTTATTTCTCGATACCGAAAAGACCAAACTGGCAATCTTGATGAGGTTCAAGTTGAAAGTATTGCCAAACTTTCTAAGTATTATGACGAAATAGTTAAACGAAAAGAATCGATTTTAAAAACCATCGACGAGCAAGGGCAATTATCACCAGAATTAAAATCGAAAATCACAAATAGTTTCGATTTGCAAGAACTCGAAGATTTGTATTTGCCGTATAAAAAAAAGAAAAAAACCCGAGCCGATGTTGCTCGAGAAAACGGTTTGGAACCTTTAGCAAAAATTATATTAGCACAAAAAAATGATAATGTTGAGTTTTTATCATCAAACTATTTGAATGAAAATGTGATTAATGAAGATGCTGCACTGCAAGGAGCAAGAGACATTGTTGCCGAACGGATTAACGAGAATATTGCGGTTCGACAAAGTTTGCGACGATTGTTTCAACGAAAATCTATAATTGAAACCAAAGTTGTCAAGAAAAAAGCCGAAGAAGAAGCCGCTCAAAAATTTGTACAATATTTCGATTGGTCCGAAAATTTATTTAAAACGCCATCGCACAGATTATTAGCAATGTTACGCGCCGAAAACGAAGGATTTGTGAAACTAAAAATAGAGACTGATATCGATGAAACCTATGATTTGATTGATAATTTAATTATTACAAATTCTAATTCTCCATCAATTTCACACGTACAATTGGCTATCGAAGATTCTTACAAACGACTGCTAAATCCAGCCATATCAAATGAAGTTTTGCAAGAAGCCAAATCCAAAGCCGATAAAACCGCAATTGATGTTTTTGCACAAAATTTAGGGCAATTATTGCTGTCTCCACCATTGGGAGAAAAACGAATTTTGGCCATCGATCCAGGTTTTCGTTCGGGTTGCAAAATTGTTTGTCTAGACGAAAACGGAGGTTTGTTGTACAACGAAACCATTTATCCGCATGCGCCTCAAAAAGAAGATGCGATGGCGATGAAAAAGATAAAATCGATGGTCAATGCTTATAATATCGAAGCAATTTCTATCGGAAACGGAACCGCAAGTCGCGAAACCGAATTTTTTATTAAAAAAATTGCGTTTGACAAGCCAGTTCAAGTTTTTGTGGTTTCTGAAGCTGGAGCATCGGTTTATTCAGCAAGTAAAATTGCTCGAGACGAATTTCCGAATTACGATGTTACAGTTCGTGGTTCGGTTTCTATCGGGCGACGATTGTCAGATCCGTTGGCAGAATTGGTAAAAATCGATCCAAAAGCAATAGGAGTAGGGCAATACCAGCACGATGTTGACCAATCTAAACTGAAAGAAGAATTAGATGCAACTGTTATCAGATGTGTGAATTCGGTTGGAATAAACATCAACACGGCAAGCAAGCATTTGTTGAGTTATGTGAGTGGAATAGGAGAGAAGCTGGCCGAAAACATAGTGCAATATCGTACTGAAAATGGCGCATTTGAAGACCGAAAACAACTCAAAAAAGTACCTAGATTGGGAGATAAAGCCTACCAACAAGGTGTTGCTTTTATTAGAATTAAAGACGGAAAAAACCCATTGGACAATTCGGCTGTGCATCCAGAAACGTACTCGATAGTCGAAAAAATGGCTAAAGATTTAAAACTTTCTGTCAATGATTTGATTGCCAATAAAGAGAAAACTGCACTCATAAAACCAGAAAATTACATCACGCCCGAAATTGGTTTATTGACTTTAAAAGACATCATAAAAGAACTCGAAAAACCGGGATTAGATCCTAGAAAGGCTGCCAAAGTTTTTGAATTCGACCCAAATGTAAAAACCATTAAAGACGTTCGGACCGGAATGATTTTACCTGGAATTGTCAATAATATTACCGCTTTTGGTTGTTTTGTAGATATTGGCACCAAAGAAAGTGGCTTGGTGCATATTTCTCAACTCAAGGCAGGTTTTGTTAGCGATGTAAATGAGGTTGTAAAATTGCACCAGCACGTAACCATAAAAGTCGTGGACGTTGATGAAGAAAGAAAACGAATTCAATTAACGATGGTTTTGTAGAAATAAACAAAAAATCGTATATTTGATTTTAAAAATTATATTTATGGAAAATTGGCAAAAACACATTAGCATTAATCCAGAAATTCGAAGCGGTAAACCTTGTGTCACTGGAACAAGAATTACAGTTTCTGACGTTTTGTCTTATCTTGCTTCAGGAATGTCGATTGAAGATATTATTGAGGATTTCCCGACATTAAATAGGGAAAAAATTTTGGCGACACTTTCTTTTGCGACTTACAGAGACAGTATGACGAAAATAGCATTTGCATCGTGAAATTATTATTAGACGAGAATTTATCTTGGCGAATGATTAAAAAACTTTCTCCATTTTTTGAAGAGATTATTCATTCATCGGATATTAAAATCTTGCAACCTCCAAACGATATTTCTATTTGGAATTATGCCAAGAAAAATGGATTCACAATTATAAGTAAAGATGATGATTTTGAGAAAATTGTGCTTTTGAGAAAAGCTCCACCAAAATTAATTTATCTAAAAACGTATAATTTAGACACTAAAAAATTGGTTGATTTGATTATTGAAAATTCAGACAAAATCATTGAATTTAAAAATTCTGATAATGATATATTTGAAATTTATTCTAATTAATTTTAAAACTTTTATTTTTGTAATTATGAACAAAGAAATAACCATTAACGACTTTTCTAAACATCTTTTTTGGGATGTTGATTTGGATGGATTTGACTTGAACGTATATCAATCATTTTTTATTCAAAGAGTTTTGGAATATGGGAAAATGAAAGATTGGAACTTAATCAAAGTTTTATATGGAATGGAAGCCATAAAAAATGCTTCATTAAACGCTAGATCATTAGATGCGGTCACACTTTCATTTGTGTCAACAATTTTTAAAATTGATAAAACAGAATTCAGATGCTACAAACACAGACAGTTGTTCCCGACCTTATGGAACTCTTGAGGAAAATCATGAAAGTTGAGCAATTTTCGAATTTTTATTTAGTTGGCGGAACCTCATTATCATTACAAATTGGACATAGAAATTCGATTGATATTGATTTGTTTGGAAAACAAGAGATTGACCCGGATTTATTTATTGAAATTCTAAATAAGTTTGGAAAAACAGAAATTACGCAAAGTTCGAAAAACATTCTAATAACCGATATTAATGGATTAAAAGTAGATTTTGTAAATTATCGCTATCAACTTTTAGCTGAACCTTTAGATATTGATTGCATTAGAATGCTTTCTAAAAAAGATATTGCTGCAATGAAATTAAATGCAATCGCAGGTCGAGGCTCGAAAAAAGATTTTATTGATTTATATTTTTTGTTAGAAGATTTTACTTTGAGAGAAATGCTGGATTTTTATCTCGAAAAATATTTTGATGGTTCGGAGTTTATGGTAGTAAAAAGTTTATCTTATTTTGAAGAAGCTAACTCGCAACCGCAACCAAAAATGTTTCTTGATTTCGATTGGGAAAACTGCAAGCAAAAAATTATAGCGGAAATTTTGAAACTTTAACTACAAAAAAGCATTCCAGAAAAAAGCATCTTTCCTTTTTTTATTTTCGTCTTTATCGTCGCCCCAAGAGAACCAATCTTTGGTGGTTTCTTGCAAAATAGTTTTCAATTCGGCTGATTTGTATGTTTTTTTAGCAACTATTGGTTTTATTTCTTCGGTATTTGCTAAGGTCAAATTCACTTTTGTAGCTATAAACGAAGTATATAATCTAGGAATTGTAACTCCTAAAATCATTCCGGGCAAACCATTTATTGAGCAAGGTCCACCAGAAATAGTAATCTCATCAGTATAAAATGCAAAAACATAAACGTCGTCAAAAATTTTTCCAACTGCTTTTCGGCAATTGTAACCTGCAATTTCTCGGTTTTCGTTCGTGATTTTCCATTCTATATTGGCAATGCTGTCTGTTAGCACAAAACTTGTACTAGCAATAAGCTTCTGGCTGCACATTGTTTTATTTGAGAAATCGTGGAACCAAACATTCTCTTCGTCTTCGTCTTTTTGATATTTAGGAATGCGGGTTTTTGGGCTCCAACGTCCAAATTTATAAATACTTTTATTATCTGCAAATGTAAAATTCCAATACGAAGTTTTCAATTCAGAAAGGTTTTCTTTCATTTTTTCATCCCAACTATTATTGCTCATCATTTTTTTGAGATTGGTATTGACTTCGAATTCTATAACTGCTTTATCTACAAATTGTTGTGCATTTACAGCATTTGTAAAAAATGATATAATAATAATTAAATAAAACGATTTCATTAATTTTTTTGTTTTAGTTAGTATAGGGTTTGGTGGGAAAAAGTTAAACTATTAGATTTTATTTTTTTAAACATATTAGTCATATAAGTTTGTCAAAATTATTAATTTTACTTTTAGATTATAAAATTATTAAATAATTTTATATGATTTATATGTTTAACAAGTTACTCTTCTAAAGTTCTATAAATTTCATTTACAAAAGTTTGTTGACCTTCATAAAAAATATTTTTTACATTAAAATTTATTAATAATCCGCTCGGTGCTTTTAGAAGATTCATATAGGTTAAGATTTGAGCTTCGAAAATGCTAGGAACATCCGAAACTGATTTTAGTTCTACAACCAAAATATTTTCTACAAATAAATCACATCTCAACTTTGTTTCTAGATCGAAACCCTTATAAAATATTGGAACAACTTGTTCTGATGTAAAATTAATTTTCCGTAAAGTCAGTTCTTTCATCATACATTGATGATATACAGATTCTAACAATCCAGGCCCAAGTATTTTATGAACTTCAATTGCTGCACCATTTACTTGATATATTAAATCTTTTATTGTTTTTTTTGAAATTGAATTCATAATTATAAATACTTATATGACTTATATGTTAAAGAAAACCACTCTCTTTTTTATGCTTTTATTTTATTAGAAATTGTATTCATATTTGTAAAACTTATGTGACTTATATGTTAATAATTACTCTTGTTTCTCGCCTTTATTTTTAAAATTCCAAGTAAAACCAATCATTGCATATCGTTTTAATCGGTCGTTTTGCTCTTCGCCAATAGTGTTTTCAAAATTATATCTCGATATTCCAATATTCTGATTTAGAATATCTCGAACTAAAATATAAGCCGTAAATTCATCGTTTTTAAAAGTGCGTTGTAACCTTGCATTCCATAATTGATTTGATAAATTGTTTCGGAAATCTTCGGTTTTTTGTCTTGTAAATAAATTATAATCTGTTGATATTCTCCATTTTTCTTTTATGAAAACCCCAATTTCTACACTGAGATTGTTGGTGTTAAACGACTTTATTTCATTGTTTTGCGACGTGCTATTTCTATTATTTCCAAATTCGTTATTAATGTTGAAATCATATTTCTTTTCTACCGATTTAGATAAACTTAAAGAAAAATTCGAATTTAAATTATTTGATGTGTTTGCCGCATTATTAATGCTAATTACCGATTTATTATAATTCAAAGATGGATTTAGATTGACTTGCAAATCGTATTTTTTAATCTTGAAACCATAACCAATATATACACCACCAGATAAATTTCCGTTGGTATTAATCGATTTAGTTGTTGTTTTGGCATTGTTTGGGTCAATATCTTTGTTATAAGAAATTAAATTGGTCGTTGTTCGAAAATTTATTCCTTGATACATATAAGTATCGGTCAAAATGCTGTAACTGTTGTGATTAAAGTTGAATGAATTAGTGAAAGATTGTTTCAAATCGGGATTTCCGATAATTTGATTAAAAAAATCTTGATTGTTTCTCAATGGTTGCAGTTGGTCAATTGTGGGTTGTTTGGTCGAACCGTTATAATTTATTCTAAAATTGCCATTGCTTTTATATTTATAAGAAAAACTAGCCGATGGAAACAGGTTGATAAAATTTTGTTTATAATTTTTATTCAAGGTTTTATCTAATAAATCGAATGAAGTAAAACCGAAACCGCTGCCAAAACCGTAATTAATTTTTTTGGAATTGTAATTCAGTTTTACATTTGGTTTTTGAATAACAATTGTTTGTTCGAATTGATTCGATAAATCGTTGACCAAAAAATCATATTTGCCAGTCGAATTCGAAAAATCATAAGTCAATTGATTGTTTACGCCAATGCTATAATCTATTTGATAACCCAATTGGAGTGCAAATTTTTTGCCAAGTGGTTCTGTATAAGCCAGATTCAAATTATTATTTTGGGCAATTCTATCGCCAATTTTATTTTGATTCACATTAATATTTGCTGTTGATATTCCAGCAGTAAAACTTTCATTATCTGATTTTAAGAAATTATTGAATTTAGAATTTAATCTATTCCAACTGTAATTAATTGATAATGTTCGTCGTGTTTTAGCAAATTTATGTTTGTATAAAATACTTGCTTGTAATGCTTGTTTATCAGAATTTGTTTCTAGATTAATTTGTTGTTTATTTTTTAAAACGTTGTTTTCGTCAGTTGTGTTTCCTTTTGTAAATTCGTTACTTTCGGTATCATAAAAATTGGTTTTGGCAGTTATTTTTATAGAATTCATCGAGTCGATTTTGACATCATAAACTGCATTTAACTTGAAATTAAATCTTTTCACATTGGTTGCAGTAGCCGAATTTTCGTTTAGCTGCGTTTGACCAATTTGCGTTTTATTAAATCTATTTTTATTGTTAGTATAAATCTGATTATTGAATTTCGGAGATAAGTTCAAGCCATGTTTATCATTCCATTTATTGCTGTATTGCACACCAGTATTTATGTTTTTTATGAAACCATTTTGCGTGTCAACTTCTGGTTCGCCATCGTTGTTATTGCCTCCAGTCCATTGATAATTTACATTTCCGTCATCGTCCATATCCATAGAAACGTTGTCGTTTCCGCCGCCAAATTTTTCATTGTCTTGCCAGTCTAAACCATCTTGCCCAGTATTTCCGTTCAATAAAAAACCCGAAAACTTGCTTTTTCCTTTAAACGAACTGAATAAAATGTTGCTGTTGTATCTAGAATCGATTTTTGTCATTGGGCCATTGGCAGCATTAATTTTACCGAAATAACCTTTTTTGGCATCGTCTTTTAATTTTAGGTTGATGGTTTTTTGAGTTTCGCCATCAGCAATTCCAGTAAATTCTGCTTGGTCACTTTTTTTGTCAAAAACCTGAACTTCCTTTATCGCATCGGCTCGCAGGTTTTTAACAGCCATTGCAGGATCGTCTCCAAAAAATTCTTCGCCATCGACCAAAACTTTTTTCACGGTTTCGCCCATTGCCTTGATTTCGCCTTTGCTGTTTACTTGAATTCCAGGCAATTTTTTAAGCAATTCTTCGACATTTGCATTGGCGCCAACTTTAAAATCGCTTGCTCGATAACTTGTTGTATCGCCTTTTATTCGAATAGAACCAGTTTTAATAATCACTTCTTGCAGCAATTTGCTTTTGTTAATAAGAGCGATTGGGTCTATATTATTTTCATTTTCTTTGATAATTATTTCATCGACATAATCGGCATATTGGCTGTGCGAAGTCATTAAAACAAATTTTCCGGGTTTTATGTTTTTAAAGTCGAATTTTCCAGATCTATCAGATCTAGTAAATTTATATAAAATGGAATCTTTGGGAGTTAAAAGCGCAATAACCGAATTGTAAACTGGAATTTTATTTTCGTCGGTTACTTTTCCCGTAACATTTGCTTTTTGAGAAAATACAGAAAATGATAAGAATATTAACGCAATTGATAAGCTAATTTTGGTCATAAATGATTTTAATTCTTGTTAAAACAAATATAGTATTTTTTTTGTTAAGAATTTTGAAGTTTATTTAAAAATTT
>JAYTMQ010000053.1:0-18446 GCA_043728355.1 Bacteroidota bacterium | reverse complement strand
AGGAAAACAAACTAATCTTGACAAAGTTGCAAAGAATTTAAAAAGCATCAACAAAAACAAAGCTTTTCCAACCGTTTTAATAACCGATGGAAACCAAACTTCGGGTAACGATTTTGTTTATAGTTTTGATCCTAACAATAAGGTTTTTCCAGTAATTGTTGGTGATACTACAACTTTTTTAGATGTAAAAATCAACCAATTAAATGTAAATAAATACGCTTTTCAAAAAAATAAATTTCCAGTAGAAGTGTTTTTACAATATTCAGGAAACAAAACGGTTAATGCTAATTTCAATATTTCTCAACGAAAATCGATTTTAGCAACTCAAACTGTTTCGTTTTCGCCATCAAAAAAATCTGCAATTATTAATGTTTTATTGCCAGCAAACAATGTTGGTTTGCAAATTTTTAAAGCATCGATTTCAACTAATGAAAATGAAAAAAACAAGTACAACAACAGCAAAAATTTTGCAGTTGAAGTAATAGATCAAAAAACCAATATTGCCATAATTACAACCGTAAATCATCCAGATGTTGGCGCATTAAAGAGAGCAATTGAAACTAATATTCAGCGTAAAGTAACTATTGTTAAACCTAACGAAATCAAATCATTACAAGATTATAATGTTTTAATTATTTATCAGCCAACTCAAGAATTTAAACAAGTTTTTGATAGTAATAAAATCAATGGAATAAATTCGTTTATAATAACTGGAACAAATACCGATTTTAATTTTTTGAACCAACAACAATCTAATTTAGTTTTCAAAATGAGTAATCAGCGAGAAGATTTCATTGCCGATTTCAATACACAATTTAACCTTTTTGCTCTTGATAATATTGGTTTTGAGCAGTTTCCACCGTTGCAAAATGCATTTGGAACAGTTACAACCAATGGTAATGTTTCGGTTTTATTGAATTCTAAAATCCGAAATATAGATACAAACGCTCCATTATTGGCATTTGCAGAAAATCAAGGCAAACGATCTGCCTTTTTATTGGGTGAAAATATCTGGAAATGGCGTTTTCAAACCAATGTCGAAAATAAATCATTCGAAAAATTCGATATATTTATTGATAAAACCATTCAGTTTTTGGTATCGAATAATTCTAAAAAATCATTGATTGTCAACCACGAAAGTTTTTATAATTCTGGCGATGCATTAGAAATCTCAGCACAATTTTTCAATAAAAACTACGAATTTGACGAAAAAGCACGATTAACCATTTCAGTAACCAATAAAAATACCAAGCAAAACAAAAAATACGATTTATTAAAAACCAATAATGCATTTAAAGTAAATCTCGACGGATTATCGGCTGGACAATATACTTTTTCGGTCAAAGAATTAAATTCAGAATCAACTTATAATGGCTATTTTGAAATTTTAGATTTCGATATCGAAAAGCAATTTGTAAATCCAGATTTTCAAAAATTATCGCAATTAGCAAACTTGACCAAAGGTAAAGTTCATTTTCCAAACGAGGTAGATAATTTAATAAAAACACTTTTGAACAATGACAATTATAGAGCAATTCAAAAAGAAATCGTTAAAAAAACACCATTAATCGATTGGTATTGGTTGTTGATTTTAATAGCAATTTCATTGGCAACTGAATGGTTTATTCGAAAATATAATGGAATGCTATAACAATTTTAATTAAAAATTTACGTTTTATTTTTAAACATTAAATATCAATAAAATGAAATATACAATTATTTTTTCTTTATTCATTGCAAGTTTAACTTATTCTCAAAACACAATTCAATCTAGGTTTGCAGTTCCTGATGGTTTTGTAAGAACTAAAGAAGCGGTTAATTCTTTCGGTTATTATCTTAGAGATTTGCCATTAAAACCAATTGGTTCTCAGGTAAAATATTTTAATGGTTCAATAAAATCCAAGCAAAATGTTTATGATGCAGTTATCGATTTGCCAATTGGCAACAAAGATTTACACCAATGCGCCGATGCTGTTATTCGATTGCGAGCTGATTATTTTTACCAAAATAAACAATATGACAACATTCATTTCAAGTTTACAAATGGGTTTAATGTCGCTTACAGCAAATGGCGAGAAGGCTATCGAATTGCAATAAAAGGCAACAAAACTAGTTGGGTAAAAACCGCCAAACCATCAGATTCTAATCAAGATTATTGGAAATATTTAGAAATGATTTTTAATTATGCAGGAACGGCTTCGTTAGAAAAAGAATTGAAACCAATTGCAATTTCGGACTTAAAAATTGGTGATGTTTTCATAAAAGGTGGATTTCCTGGACACGCAGTTATTGTCATTGATATGGCATTAAATCCCAAAAACAATCAAAAAGTATTTCTTTTGGCACAAAGTTATATGCCAGCTCAAGAATTGCAAATTCTCCTTAATCCGAGTATTAGTAGTGGCAATAAATGTTGGTATTCGGCAAATATTGGTTCAAAATTAGAAACTCCAGAATGGGATTTTGATGTTTCTCAATTGAAACGATTTTAAGATGAAAAAAGTATTTCTACTACTAATTTCTTTTTTTATTCAAAATATATTTTCTCAAGAAATTCCATTGAATGCCCAGAAGTTAATGTATGTTTATCCAAATCAAATTATTGGTTTCAAAGACAATCAATTGATATTCAAAGATAAATCAACATTAATTTATGATGATTTTAAAAAGAAAACCAATCAAGAATTAATTGAAAATCCAGATATAGAAGATCAGTTTTTTTATTATTATAATTTAGGACAAATTAACGATGCTGGAAGAATAAGAAATGAAGCTTTTTTCAAAAAAATCTACGGAAATTCAAAACAAGATGTCGAAAAAAAATTAGTCGAAATTGTTTGGTGTCCAAAATTGGTTAATCAAAAAATTAAAATTACAACCATAAACGGAATCGATAAAATTGTCAAAAAATTATCAGAAGAATTAGACAAAAACCCTGAATTTTCTAATTATTTACAAAATATTGCAGGAACTTTCAATTGGCGAAAAATTGCTGGAACTAATCGATTAAGTATGCACAGTTTCGGAATGACAATCGACATAAACACCAAATTTTCTAACTATTGGCAATGGGATTGCAAATGCAAAAATGAAGATGCAAAACTGAGTTACAAAAACAAAATCCCAAAAAAAATTGTAGAAATTTTCGAGAAATATGGTTTCATTTGGGGCGGAAATTGGCAACATTATGACACAATGCATTTTGAATATCGTCCTGAATTATTACAATAAATTATTTCTGATATTGCTTATTCTTCAACATTTCCGATGCTGTTTGATAATAAGAAATTGTTTCGTTAACTAAATCAGTTCTTTGTTTATCAAGAAGTTTTTCTTCATACATAATCTGAAAATCAGCACCTAATTTAGAATTCGGAATACTAGTCAAACCAAATTGTTTCACTTGTTGTTTAGGCGAAATTATGGTTAAAACATTGTCTTTTATCAAACCTAAATTTTGGTAAGTTGCAATCAATGCTCTTGGTTTATAATCCGTTTTTAAAACATCTTGACCATAAAATTTTGATCGATAATTAAAATCCAAAAGACCAAAAGTGGTTGGCATAATATCAATTTGTGACATTAATTTATTGCAAATTTCTCCTTGTTTATTTGGGTCAAAAATCATTGCTGGAATTCGATATTTGTCCATTGGCAATTCAGTTTTTCCAGAACTCGAAGCGCAATGATCAGCAACAATTACAAAAATAGTATTCTTGTACCAAGATTGTTTTTTTGCCACTACAAAGAATTTTTTTATGGCATAATCTGTATATTTTACGCCACCTTCACGTATTTTTGTATCGCCAGGAATATCAATTTTACCATTCGGATAAGTAAATGGTCTGTGGTTACTGACCGTCATCCAATGATTAAAGAATGGTTTGCCTGTTTTGGCTTCAAAATTCATTGTTTTAATGGCTTTATTAACCATATCTTCATCGCAAACACCCCAAATGTTTTGAAAAGTAATTTCTTCTGGTTTGAAAGTAGTTTTGTCAACAATATCGTAACCGTTTCCTGAGAAAAAATCACGCATATTATCAAAATAAGCATCGCCACCATATAAATATTTTACTTGATAACCTTTAGATTTAAAGACACTCCCAGTTGTAAACTTGTTTTTATTGTCTTTGCGTTTCACAACACTTTCGCCAGCAGTTGGTGGTACGCACATTGTTACCGCTTCTAAACCTCTTACTGTACGATTTCCAACAGCATAAAGATTAGAAAACAACAAACTTTTGGTTGCCAAACTGTCGATAAATGGTGTGATGTTTTGCTCGTTTCCATAAATTTTTAAGAATTCCGCGCTGTAACTTTCTATAGTAATTAAAACTACATTTTTACGATTTTCTGGCAAATCGGATTTGATATTTCTTAAAGTAGAATTTGATGAAATTTCAGGAATTTGATTTTTTAAAATTGCAAATGCTTTTTCGCTTGGTAATGTTATATAAAATTTAAAATAATCTAATTCAGAATTGGTAAATGCTAGATAAAATTTATACAAACCATTGGCTTGTAATTCATTAGTAAAAATATTTTGCGAATTTTCTTTCGATGATAAAAACGGAATTACTAATAATGAAATTCCAAAAATCACAAAATAAACTACTGATAATTTTATTTTTTCGATAAATGTCGGAATTTCATAAATGTAATTTTTAGAATATTTTACAATAAAATAAGTAATAATTCCAGCAACCAAAAATAAACTTCCAAAAATGGGAACAATTGGATAAGATTGCATAATATTGCCTATAACTTCGTTGGTATAAACTAAATAATCTACTGCAATAAAATTATATTTCACACCAAATTCATTCCAAAATAAATATTCGCTGATAGCATTTTGTAAAATACAAACAACAAACAAAAACATTACGAAACTAAACAACAAAAATCTTAATTTACTTCGATATTTTGGTAAAAAGAGTAATAATCCGAACAAAAATGTTTTCAATCCAACAAAAGCTATTCCGATTTCAGGAGCCGATCCGCCATATTCGTTAAGAATCGATTTTCCAGAATAAACATAAATAAACAAAGCAACTAACAATCCGAAAATTATATATCCATGAGGTTTTGTATACTTTGAATCAGAAATAAATATCAAATACAACCATAAAAAACCGCTTATTACAGCAAAAACAAAAACATCTGATAATAATCCAAGTGAGAAAATCTTCAAACAATCCAATAACCCAAAACTAGATTGTGTGATTGGATGAAAAATCAAAACAGTTCTGGTTATAAAACTTATAATAAAATAAAATAGTGCAAGATTATATATTGGAGAAAATTTCTTTAAAAATGACATAAAATTTAATTTTCACAAAAGTAATAAAAGCATTTTAAAGTTTTCGATAGAATAAATGAATATATTTGACAAAATTAAAATTATGAGCGATGCACATATACATTTATTAATAAATCATTTTCCGATTGTTGGAACTATTTTTGGCATAGGAATTTTGATTTTCGGAATCGTTCAAAAAAACAAATCAGTTCAAAATACGGCTTACATTTTATTTATAATTTGTATGATTTTAGGGAAAGCATCAATGTTTACTGGAGAAAAAGCCGAAGATATTGTCGAGAATCTAGGAATTTCTCACGATTTAATCCACGAACACGAAGAACAAGCCGAAACTTATATGAAAATGGCTTATGTATTGGGCGTAATTTCAATTATTTCGCTTATGGCAAATATCAGAAACCATCCAAAATCTAAATTATTTTCGTTTTTAACTTTAACTTTAGCAGCAGTAACGATTTTCTTGTCTAAGTCTGTTGGAACTTCTGGCGGAGAAATTCGTCATACAGAAATCAATCATAATATTGAAATTCAGGCTAAAAAACCGATTTAATTTAATTTTTTAAAAATTATTTTACTTCAACAATTTATAATTTTTAAATTTTATTAGTTTTCTAAACAAATTTCATTCTATATTTGCAATTCAATATATTAAAATGTTTACTAATAAACTTCATCATCATCATTTTCATAATTGCTTTCAAGCGATGTGTTAATGGTATGAGTCTAAATCATATTCTAAAACCCGTTTGAAAACTTCAAACGGGTTTTTTTATTAAATCAATTTTGAAGTTTTCACACAAAAATTAAAACCAAAAAATGAATACTTTAAAAATTGCAGTACAAAAATCGGGTCGATTAAACGAAGATAGCCTTAAAATTCTTAAAGATTGCGGTATTTCTATCAACAACGGAAACGACCAACTCAAAGCCGAAGCCACCAATTTTCCAATCGAATTATTGTTTCTTAGAAATTCAGATATTCCACAATATCTTATTGATGGCGTTGTTGATGCAGCAATTGTTGGCGATAATTTATTGACCGAAAAAGGAAAAAATATTCAAGTAGTCGAAAAATTAGGCTTTTCTAAATGCAAAGTTTCGGTTGCCGTTCCAAAAACTTTCGAGTTCAATTCTATTAAAGATTTAAATGGTTTGCGAATCGCAACTTCATATCCAAATACAACTTTAGATTATTTTAAAGCCAATAATATCGAAGTCGATTTACACCAAATATCTGGTTCAGTGGAAATTGCGCCTAATATTGGTCTAGCCGATGCCATTGTCGACATTGTTTCTAGCGGAAGCACACTTTTTAAAAACAATTTGAAAGAAGTGGCGATAATTATGAAAAGCGAAGCAGTTTTGGCCGTTTCTCCAAAAATTTCTATTGAAAATCAAGCTATTTTAAATAAATTGCAATTCAGAATTCAATCCGTTTTGCGAGCCAGAAAATCCAAGTATATTTTGATGAATGTTCCAAACAATAAAATTGATGCTATTACACAAATCTTGCCCGTTTTAAAAAGTCCAACGGTTGTTCCGTTGAGCGAAAATGGCTGGAGCAGCGTGCAATCTGTCATCGACGAAGACCAATTTTGGGAAGTAATCGACCAGTTGAAAGATGCAGGAGCAGAAGGAATTTTGGTTTGCGCAATAGAGAAAATGGTGGTTTAAAATTAGGATTTGCTAATAACTAATACTTAACTTTTAAAACCTTTGTGAGCTTAGTGAAAATCTTTGTGAACTTTGTGGTAAAAAACAACAAATTATGAATAAAATGTATAATCCATCAAAAGAAAATTGGTTAGAAATCTTAAAAAGACCAACGCAATCTTTCGAAAATATTGAACAAACTGTAAAAGGAATTTTCAACGAAATTCAAGCGAATGGAGATGAAGCAGTTTCAAAATATACAACTTTATTTGACGGAATTAATTTAGAAAACATCGAAGTTTCAAACCAAGAAATCGAAGATGCCATTGGTTTAGTTTCAGAAGAATTGAAACAAGCTATTCAATTGGCAAAATCAAATATCGAAAAATTTCACAAAGCACAAATCACTGCCAAAGTTGAGATTGAAACAACCGAAGGAGTACTATGTTGGCAAGAAAAACGACCTATTCAAAAAGTTGGGTTGTATATTCCAGGTGGAACGGCTCCATTATTTTCAACAGTTTTAATGCTTGCAATTCCTGCAAAGATTGCTAATTGCAAAGACATAATTTTGTGCTCGCCACCTGATAAATTTGGAAAAATTAATCCTGCTATTTTGTACGCTGCCAATTTGTGTGGGGTTATAAAAATATTGAAAGTTGGTGGCATTCAAGCCATTGCTGGAATGACTTTTGGTACAAAATCGATTCCACAAGTATATAAAATTTTTGGCCCTGGAAATCAGTATGTAACTGTTGCTAAGCAAGTTGCAACTCAATTTGGAGTTGCAATCGATATGCCTGCTGGACCAAGCGAATTATTAATCGTTGCCGATGATGCTGCCATTCCTAGTTTTGTCGCTTCTGATTTGTTAAGTCAAGCAGAACACGGAATTGATAGCCAAGTAATATTGGTTTCAACTTCAAAAAAATTAATTGATGAAGTCGAAATCGAAATCAACAAACAAATTCAAGTTTTGCCTCGAAAAGCAATTGCCGATAAAGCCATTGAAAACTCCAAATTAATTTATGTCGAAAATGATGTAATTGCTTTAGATTTAATCAACGAATATGGTCCAGAACATTTTATTATTTGTACTAATAATGATGATTTTTATGTGGATAATATTCAAAATGCAGGTTCTATTTTCATTGGTAATTTCACACCCGAAAGTGCTGGTGATTATGCTTCTGGCACCAATCACACTTTGCCAACAAACGGTTATGCGAAAAACTATTCGGGTGTAAATTTAGATAGTTTCTTAAAATCAATGACTTTCCAGAAAATATCCCAAAAAGGAATTCAAAACATTGGACAAGCGATTGAAATTATGGCGGAAGCCGAAGGTTTACAAGCGCATAAAAATGCTGTGAGTTTGCGGCTCGAATCATTAACAAATAATTTGTGAAAATTTGTGTAATTTGTGGTAAAATATAATAATGAAAACATTCAACATACAAAATCTCATCAGAGTAAACATAAATAAAATGAAACCGTATTCGTCAGCACGAGATGAATTCAAAGATTTCGACCAAAATATTATTTTTCTTGATGCTAACGAAAATCCTAATGAAAATGGAGTCAATCGTTATCCTGATCCGCAACAAAAAGGTCTAAAATTGGCTTTATCTGAAATGAAACGTGTTCCAGAAACTCAAATTTTATTAGGAAATGGCAGCGATGAAGTGCTCGATTTATTATTTCGTGCTTTTTGCGAACCCAATAAAGATAACGTAATTACTTTGCCACCAACTTACGGAATGTATGGTGTTTTGGCGAATTTGAACGCTATCGAGAACAGAGAAGTTTTATTAAATTCAGAATTTGAGCCTGAACTGGATAAAATTCTTTCAAAAGTAGACCAAAACACAAAAATGATTTTTCTTTGTTCGCCAAACAATCCAACAGGCAATTCATTTGATGATGAAAGTATTGTAACTTTGCTTAAAAATTTCAACGGAATTGTGGTGTTAGACGAAGCTTATATTGACTTTTCTGAAAAAGAAAGCTGGTTGCAAGAAATAAACGATTATCCAAATTTGGTTATAACTCAAACGCTCTCAAAAGCTTATGGAATGGCAGGAATTCGATTAGGCATTTTATATGCATCTTTAGAAATTATTGCTGTTTTGCATAAAATAAAGCCACCTTATAATGTTAATGTTTTAACTCAAAGTAAAGCATTACAATATATTAAAAATCAAGAAGTTATTGAAAATCAAATTGCTGAAATTAAAGACCAAAGAAATTTGGTTTACAGTCAATTATTAAATACTAATTTTGTAAAAGAAATATATAGAACTGATGCCAACTTTATTCTTTGCAAAGTAGATGATGCCAACAAAAGATACAATCAAATTCTAGAAAAGGGAATTGTAATTCGCAATCGTACTAATGATGCATTGTGTGAAAATTGCTTGCGAATTACAATCGGAACTGAAGTTGAAAATCAAAAATTAATTGAGGTTTTAAAAGAATTAGATGATTTATCCTGACAGGTTTTCAAAACCTGTTAGGTATTTCAAAATAAAAAAATATTTTAAAATTATGAAAAAAGTACTATTCATCGACCGCGACGGCACAATGATAAAAGAAACAATCGATGAACAAATCGATGCTTTCGACAAAATGATATTTTATCCAAAATGCATTCCGTTTTTAAGCAGAATTGCACAAGAACTCGATTTCGAATTGGTAATGATAACCAATCAAGATGGATTAGGAACTGCAAGTTTTCCTGAGGAAACTTTTTGGCCTGTGCATAATTTCATTATGAAAACCTATGAAAATGAAGGCGTTATCTTCGATAATGTTTTTTTAGACAGAACATTTCCGCACGAAAACAAAAACACAAGAAAACCAGGAATAGGATTATTAACCGACTATTTTTCATCGGATTATGATTTGGCAAATTCATTTGTAATAGGCGACCGATTAACCGATGTTGAATTAGCAAAAAATCTTGGTTCAAAAGCCATTTTTATTAACGATAATACCAATTTAGGAACTGGAGAAATATCTGTGATACGAGAAGAACTTGATTTTTGTATTACTCTTGAAACCAACGATTGGCAGAAAATCTATGAGTTTTTAAAACTCGAAAATCGCTCGGCATCAATCACAAGAAAAACCAATGAAACCAATATTTTCATCAATTTAAACCTTGACGGAACTGGAAAAAGTAAAATCGAAACCGGAATAGCTTTTTTCGATCATATGTTAGACCAAATTGCCCGTCACGGTCAAATGGATTTAGAAATTCTAGTCAAAGGCGATTTACAAGTCGATGAGCATCATACCATTGAAGATACCGCAATTGCTCTTGGCGAAGTTTTCTCTAAAGCATTAGGAAACAAATTAGGCATAGAACGCTATGGGTTTTGTTTGCCAATGGACGATTGTTTGGCACAAGTTGCGATTGATTTTGGAGGAAGAAACTGGATAGTTTGGGAAACTGATTTCAAACGTGAAATGATTGGACAAATGCCAACCGAGATGTTTTTTCATTTCTTCAAATCGTTTACCGATGGCGCAAAAGCGAACCTAAACATTAAAGCTGAAGGCACTAACGAGCATCACAAAATAGAAGCCATTTTCAAAGCATTTGCAAAAGCAATTAAAGTTGCTGTAAAACAAGATGTCGAAAAAATGATTTTGCCATCAACAAAAGGAGTTTTATAAAATGAAATCGGAGATTCACGAATACCAAAAAAATAAAAATATTGTGAGTAAAATTGTTATTATAAATTACGGAGCAGGAAATATTCAAAGCATTCAATTTGCATTACAAAGATTGGGTTATGAAGGCATTTTATCCAATAATATTGAAGAAATTCAATCGGCAGATAAAGTTATTTTTCCTGGAGTAGGAGAGGCGAGTAGTGCCATGAAAAAACTTCGAGAAAGCGGTCTTGACAAAATTATTCCTACATTAAAACAACCCGTTTTAGGAATTTGTCTCGGAATGCAATTGATGTGCAATTCGTCTGAAGAAAATAATACTAAAGGTTTGGGCATTTTTAATGTCGATATTATCAAGTTTTCCAATACCGTAAAAGTTCCACAAATGGGTTGGAACAACATTCATAATTTAAAATCAAGTTTGTTTGAAAACATTCCAGAAAACGAATATATGTATTTAGTTCATAGTTTTTACGCACCAAAATGTCAAGAAACTATTGCATTTACTGATTATGAAATTGAATATTCATCAGCCTTACAAAAAAATAATTTTTATGGTGTGCAATTTCATCCCGAAAAAAGTGGAAAAATTGGAGAACAAATATTGAAAAATTTCATTTTTAAAACTTGAAACCAGAAGTTTGAAATTTGAATTTTTCTAAAGTCTAATTTCAAACCTTTAGTTTCTACTTTCTAATTTCCAACTTCTAGTTTCTAAATTCAAACTTTATTATGAGAATCATCCCAGCAATAGATATCATCGATGGAAAATGCGTTCGACTTTCCAAAGGAGATTACAATACCAAAATAATTTACAACGAAAATCCGCTTGAAGTTGCTAAAGAATTCGAGGCACACGGAATTCAATATTTGCATTTGGTTGATTTGGACGGTGCAAAATCCAGCCAAATTGTGAATCATAAAATTCTGGAACAAATTGCATCAAAAACAAAACTAAAAATTGATTTTGGTGGCGGCTTAAAATCCGATAACGATCTGCGAATCGCATTCGAATCTGGTGCGAACCAAATAACTGGCGGAAGCATTGCAGTTAAAAATCCCAAATTATTTCAAGAATGGATTTCGAAATATGGATCAGAAAAAATAATTTTAGGTGCCGATTGCCTTCCCGACGCTTCGGGAGAAAAAGTAGCTATTTCAGGTTGGCTCGAAGAAAGCAAAGAAGAATTGATTCCGTTTATTCAAAACTATTCTAAATCTGGAATTCAATATGTTATTTGCACCGATATTGCCAAAGACGGAATGTTGCAAGGACCAAGTTTTGATTTATATGCTAAAATTTTAGAACATTCAATAGGAATAAAGTTAATTGCATCTGGAGGAATTTCTAAATTTGATGAATTGCTAAAATTAGCTGAATTAGGTTGTGAAGGAACAATTATTGGTAAAGCGATTTATGAAAATAGAATTACTTTGAAACAATTGGAACAATATGTATAAAAATAGAAGTTTGAAACTAGAAAATAGAAGTTTTAAACTAGAAATTAGAGGTTTGAAACTAGACGTTTGAAACTAGAAAAAATTAAATTAAATGATAGATTTAAAAATACGAACAAAAAAATTTGCAATTGATTGTTGGAAAGTTTGTAATATTTTTCCATATGAAAGAGGTTATAATGCATACATAAATCAATTGATTAGATGTTCAAGTTCAGTCGGGGCAAATTATAGGGCTTCGCAAAGAAGCAAATCAGACGCAGATTTTATCAATAAGTTAAAAATAGTTGAGGAAGAAGCAGATGAAAGTCAATACTTTTTAGAATTACTACTGGAAGTAAAAGCACTCAAAATTGAAACTTTAAATATCGAATTAAAGAGACTAATTTCAGAATCAAATGAGTTAGTTGCTATTTTTGTAACAATAATAATGAAAAGAAAAAATAATATTAAAACTGAAATTGAAAATAAAAAAAATAATTTTTAATATTATTATTTTAAATTCAATGTTCTATTTTCAGAACTTCAAACTTCTAGTTTCTAGTTTAAAACTTCTAGTTTCTAGTTTCTAGTTTCTAGTTTCTAGCTTCTAGTTTCTAGTTTCTAGTTTCAGACTTCTAGTTTCTAGTTTAAAACTTCTGGTTTATGGTTTCATAATTCTAACTTTAAAAAATGCTCACAAAAAGAATAATTCCATGCCTCGATATTAAAAATGGTCGCACCGTAAAAGGTGTCAATTTTATCGATTTAAAAGATGCTGGTGATCCAGTAGAATTGGCTAAAAAATATGCAGAAACTGGTGCGGACGAATTGGTTTTTCTAGACATTTCAGCGACAGAAGAACGTAGAAAAACTTTAATCGATTTGGTTAGAAAAGTTGCTGAAACCATTAATATTCCGTTTACGGTTGGCGGCGGAATTTCGTCAGTAGAAGATGTTGAAATTTTACTAAAAAATGGTGCAGATAAGGTTTCTATCAATTCAGCGGCAGTTAAAAATCCGCAATTAATTAACGATTTGGCGTTGGCTTTTGGCAGCCAATGCGTAGTTGTTGCTATTGATGCCAAACAAATTAATAATAAATGGATAGTTCATTTGGTAGGCGGGAAAGTCGCTACGGAAATCAATTTATTCGATTGGGCAAAAGAGGTTGAAACCCGTGGAGCAGGAGAAATATTATTTACATCTATGGATAATGATGGAACCAAAAACGGTTTTGCGAATGAAGCATTGGCCAAATTATCTGAAATTGTGAATATTCCAATAATAGCATCTGGTGGCGCAGGAAATATGCAACATTTTGTTGATGCTTTTGTTGACGGAAAGGCTGATGCAGCTTTAGCAGCAAGTGTTTTTCATTTTCAGGAAATAGAAATTCCGGTTTTGAAAGAAGAATTAAAAAGTAATAATATTTTAGTTAGAATATAAATAATTTTTAAAAGAGTATTAAAATTTAAAAAGCATAATTTAAAAAAATAAATTAAATTTGAAAAAAAATAATCATGAAATTCAATAAACTATTACTCCTAGTTGTAACTTTAACTATTTTATTTGTTGGCTGTAAAAAAGAAACAATTTTCGACCCAAATTTACCAGATGCACTATCAATCAATCGTGATACACTTGCTGATCCTTCGCAAGATTTTTTTATGTATGCCAATGGCGGTTGGTTCAAAAAAAATCCAATTCCAGATTCTGAAAAGAGCAACGGAATTTTCAGAACCATTCAAGATACAATTAACAACCAAGTAAAACAAATTTGCGAAAAATCTGCATTAGCAAAAGCCGAAAAAGGTTCCAATAAACAAAAAATAGGCGATTTTTATGCTTCAGGAATGGACACAATTGCAATAAATAAACAAGGAATTAATCCATTAAATGCGGAATTGTTAAAAATTGATGCCATAACTGATATTAATAATTTGTTGACAACAATGGCCGACTTGCATACCAAGGGTTCAAGTCCAGCTTTTTCATTTTATGTAAGTCAAGATGATAAAATTAGTACAAAACACGCTATTTTCTTTACGCAAGGTGGTTTGGGATTAGGTACTAGAGATTATTATTTCAATACTGATGAGCAAACTACAAATATCAGAAATGAATATGTAAAACATTTGCAAGCGATGAATAAATTTCTCGGTAACGACGAAAAAACTTCATTAGCAAATGCCAGTACAATCATGAAAATTGAAACTGAATTGGCAAAATCGTCTAGAAAGCTAGAAGCACTGCGTGATCCAATAAAAAATTATAATAAAATGAGTTTATTGCAATTGAATAAATTAACACCAAACATTTCTTGGGATAAAATTTTACCAATTATGGGAATCCAAAAAGCAGATTCTGTTATTGTAGGACAACCAGAATTTTATACTAATCTGAATAAAATGATAAAATCATACCCAATTCAAGATTGGAAAACTTACTTGAAATGGGATTTATTTAACAGTTACGCTTCTTATTTAGGAAGTAATATAGAAAAACAAAATTTCAAATTTTATTCAACAGTTTTAAACGGAATTGCTGTTCAAAATCCCAAATGGAAAAGAGTTGTAGAGCAAACAGATTCATCACTTGGAGAATTAGTTGGACAAGTTTATATTGACGAATATTGTCCAAAAGGAACCAAAGAAAAATTGCTAGAAATCGGAAATAATATTCGTGAAGTTTATGCATTGCATATAAAAAAACTAGATTGGATGAGCGAAATTACAAAAACCAAAGCTTTATCAAAATTATCTAAAATCGTTATGAAAGTTGGATATCCAGACAAATGGAAAGATTTATCATCAATCGAAATCGATAAAAATTCTTATTGCAAAAATGTAATGGCTGTCAATAATTATTATTACAATTATATGATAAAAAAATATGGAAATGCAGTCGATAGAAACGAATGGAGCATGCAACCACAGACGTACAACGCATATTACAATCCAAGCAATAACGAAATTGTTGTGCCAGCATGTAACATTTTAGTTCCAGGTTTTGAAGGCAGAATGCCAGACGATGCACTACTTTACGGCATAATTGGTGGTTCCACTTTTGGACACGAAATTACGCATGGATTTGACGATCAAGGAAGTCAGTATGACGAAAACGGAAATCTTAACAATTGGTGGACACCAGAGGATTTAACAAAATTTCAAGCAAAAACAAAACTAATAGTTGCTCAATTCAACAAATTTGAGGCATTACCAAAAAAATTCGTAAACGGCGATGCTACACAAGGCGAAAACATTGCAGATTTAGGTGGCGTTGTTATGGGTTATGAAGCCTTCAAGAAAACTACTCAATATAAAGAACAAAAAAACATTGCAAAACTTAATCCAGATCAACGATTTTTCTTGGCTTATGCTTATGCTTGGATGGTCAATATCAAAAAAGAAGCTTTGGCAAACCAATTAATGACTGATGTTCATGCTCCAGCAAGATTCAGAATTAATGGTCCATTAGCTAATCTGCCAGAATTTCATAAAGCATTTAATATCAAAAAAGGAAGTCCAATGTATCAAGACGAAAAAGACCGTGTTTTGATTTGGTAATTAAAATTTTATTAAAACAAAAAATCTCCTCGCTAACTCACGAATCCTTTCATTTGGAATATTGCAAATAACTATAAATTCTTATATTTGAAAAAAATAATCGTAATTTATTTTTAAGTCTATTAATTTCTAAACAGTAAGTCATACGAAAAGATTCGTTCGATAGCGATGCCCAATGATGGTAAACTTTTATACATAAAAAAATATGAATTTAATTAGAATAAGCCTAATTAGGGTCTGCTAAAAATAAATTGAATCAATAAAGCTTAATCCTTAACAAACCTTGTATTAGTATTTAATTTCATTTATAATTAAAGCTCAACTTTACAGATTTTTATTAATTACAAAAACAAAGTTCGATAAAATTGCAAATAGAATAAAAATTGTAACTATTCAGATAGATAAAAAATGATTTTGGATATAGTCAGCTCGAGTGTATTCTAAAACAAAAAGATATTTTTATTAAACGTCTTTATGATTTTTCCCAACTATTTATAGCTAAATGTTCTATTTAAAACCCACAAAGTTTAAGAATTTACTTTATAAACTGGTTTGGATATTTAGAATTTCAATCCCGATTTATTTTAAAAAGTTGACAAATATTGCATTTTATCTACTTTTTCTGTACTTTAACTAAAATTAAATAGGTTATAATAATAGAAAACACATATATTTGTTTTTGAATTTAAAAAATTAACTATGAATTTAGAAAAAGAAAATCGTAATTTAAAAACAGCTTTAATGGTTGCTTCAATTATATTAATTGGTTGTTTTATTTATATATTTCAGTTTGCAAATGATACAAAAATTCTAGTTCGTACAGTAAAAGAAGTAAAGACCGAACAACAAATAGTTGCAGAAAAATTAAATAAACTGAAAACAGATTTTGACCAAGCATTATTAAAAAAAACAAAGCTTTCTGGTGATCTTGAATTAGAAAGAGATAAAGTTTCTCAACTTTTATTGATTCTAGCCAAATCTGGAACAGATCCAACCATTTTAGCATCTATTAAAAATCAATCAACAACTTTAGAGGCCTCTGCGAAATCGCTTATTGCGAAAAACGATGCTGCTTTTGCAATTTTACCAAATTATAAAATTAGAATTGATAGTGTTGTTGCTACAAAAAACGAGATTCTTGTTAAAAATGAAAATCTTGATAACCAAGTAAATGACCTAAATAAAGTAATGTTGACTGCTTCTAAAATTGCAATTGTAAATGCAAGTATTCGACCAATTAGTTACAGGACAAACGGTTTAGATATTGAAAGTAACATTGCAGAACAAGTAGAACAATTAAAAGTTAGTTATACAATTCCAGAAAATATTTTGGCAAAAGCTGAAAATAAAATTATATACATACAAATAAAAGATAAAGACGACAATGTTATTGGCGAAAACAAAACCGTTACAATCGACGATAAATCTTTGAATTATTCTTTTTTTAACCAATTAAATTATCAAAATAAAACGATGCAAATTTTAGAAACTGTATTTGTAAGACGTAAGTTAATCGCTGGAGAGTACACAGTACGTTTTTATCATAATAATGTTATTTTATATAAAGATACTTTTCTTTTAAATTGATAATTATAAGAAAATCTACTTTTTTTTATTTACTATGATTATAAAAAAAAAAACTAGCAAAGGTGCTTTCGCTTTTTCTGTTATAAACTATTTGGGAATAATTGCAGGGTTATATGCTGCACTTTTTTTGTTTCCAAACAACAAACAAAGTATTGGTACGATAAAATTTTTTGAGGGAATTGCCTTTATTATTTATCCTATTTTAGTTTTTGGTTCGTCTCAAGCCTTAATTAATTTTCAGGCAAAAGTATCTAGCTCGTTAAAAAATAAAATTTTTAATTTAAGTTTTCTAACTGTACTATTGACCAGCTTATTTTTTCTGGTATTAATTTTTATAGTTTCTCAATTTATTAAACCCCAACATTACAATATTTTGTATTTTGCATTTTCCATAGCTGTATGTAAAGCATTTTTAGAAATATTCAAGAAAAAAGGACTTATTGAAAGAAAAATTACATTTTTAACTATTTTTGAAATTATTGCAACAAAACTATCAATTCCAATTTTATTTTACTTGTTAATTTTAGATAAAATAAGTTTTGACTTTTTACTTCAACTTTACATCTTAATTTTTATAGTTGTTACTGTTTTATCAGGTCTTTATTTAAATAAATATTTCAAAAAAGTTTTTGATGTAAATTTCAATGAGCTATTTGCAGAAATACCAAGAAAAAAGTATCTTAATTATAGTTTGTATGCACTTGCTGGAAGTTTTGGAATAATTTTAATAAATAAATTAGATTCAATAATTATTCCAATTTTTTTAACCACCGAAGATAATGGGAATTTTAATATTGCTGCAAGTTTAGTAGCAGCAATTGCGGTGCCTGCAAACGGAATTTTTACAATATATACTCCAGTAATTTCTAAATATTTTGCAGAAAATAACTTAACAACTCTAAATATCAAATATAAAGAAATATCAATATTTTTATTTTTTATTGGCATTTTAATGTACAGTTGTCTATTTGTTGGTGTCGAAAATCTATTTTTATTGCTCTCAACAAGCCAGGAGTTAATTAAAACGGTTCCATTAATTTTAATTCTAGGCGTTGGCATTCTTATTAATATGGGCACTGGTTTTAATACAGAAATCATTAGTTATTCAAGTAAATTTAAATTTAATTTATTAGCAATTTCAATATTAATTGGGTCTAACTTAATTTTAAATATCTTTTTTTTATATTTTCTTAAAT
>JAYTMQ010000052.1:0-20554 GCA_043728355.1 Bacteroidota bacterium | reverse complement strand
TCGAAAAATTTTGGCAGGTTCATAGCTTGTATTTAATAGGTTGACATCACAAATATATGCTTTTTTTAGCATTGGTACAAGTTACGGACAGTCATATTTTATTTCTTTTATACTTTTAATTTGTTTCAACATTTTTGATGTTTTGACAATTTGGTTCTTTAAAAGCAATTTTTTAGTATCATTTTCTGAATGTTCTTTCGCATCATTACTTGAATGAAGAATATTTAGCAAATTAAGATAATATTCTTGAATTTCGCCTAATCTACTATCAATGGCAAAAGTTAAATCCTCGTTTTTTAAATCCTCAATATTATTTTGATATTTAAGTAAAACCGTTTTCAATTCTTTTACATCATCTTCATTTGCTGGATTTTCTATAACAGCAAGGAAAGCATCTTTTGGCAAAAACTTATGAGATTCAAATTCTTTCAAAATAATTTTACCAGAATTTTGAGCTACAAGCACTATTGAGGATTTTACAGCCGTTACTTGAACTTCACCAATAATTATTTCGGGAGATTTTATGATTGCTAACAATATAAAAGTTATTGTTATAATTGATAATAAAGAATAAAGTAAAATGGTATTGAATTTTGGAAATCGGTTAACTGTATCTTCAAATTCCTCAGAATATTTAATTTTGCTGTTCATCTTTTTCTAAAATCATTTGGTTTTTAAACAATCTGGTATAATATCCATTTTTTGATAATAACATTTTTTCTGAACCCATTTCGACAATGTTACCCTTATCTAAAACTATTATATTATCAGCATTTTTGATAGTCGCTAAACGATGAGCCACTAAAACAACTGTTTTATCCTTGAAAACAGTATTCAAATTAGTTACTAAAATATTTTCGTTGATAGAATCTAATGAATTAGTTGCTTCGTCAAGAAACAAATAATCAGGATTTTTATATAATGCTCTAGCAATCATAATCCTTTGTTTTTGACCTTCGCTCAAACCACGACCGTTTTCTCCCATTAAAGTATTAAATCCTGATGGCAAACTTTCAATTTCTTCTGATAAATTTACATTTTTTGTAGTTTCATAAAACTGGTCACTATCAAATTCTTTTCCTAAAATAATATTGTCTTTCAAAGTTTCTTTAAAAACATCTGAATTTTGATTAACGACTCCAATTTTATCTCTCCAAGCACTCAAATCTATGGATAACATATTAATATTTCCAATCAAAAACTCTCCTGAACTTGGCAAATAAAGTCGAGATAAAACTTTTAACAATGTGCTTTTTCCACTTCCGCTTGCTCCAACAATTGCTGTTATTTTTCCTTCGGGAATTTGAAGATTGATGTTGTTTAAAATGTAATTTGCTGAGTTATTGTATTTAAAATATACATTTTTTAATTCTAATGATTTGTTTTTTGGTAATTCTCGATGTGCAATTTGTTCTTCAATTTGTTCATCTGGTGTATTTGTTGATTCATTAATTCTTAAAAAACTGATATATGCCGATTGGTACGACGATATAAAACGAATTATTTCCGAAAGCGGTCCTTTTAATTGTCCAAGAATATATTGTACGGCGATCATCATTCCTAATGTCATTTCTCCCTCGATTACAAAATAGACAGTTAAAAATGTCAATGCTACATCAGTTAAAGTATTTATTAAATTGCTACCAACAGAATCTATTTGATTGACTTTTAGAATTCTAAGATTGATATTGTATAGTTTTACCTGTATTTTTTCCCAAGACCATCTTTTGCCTTGTTCATAATTGTTGTTTTTAATTTCTTGAATATGGGTCAAAAGTTCTATCCAATGGCTATTGTTTTTTGATTTTAAAGTGAAATATTCCATATCCATTTTTTTGCGAATGTTCCAAAAAAACAATGTCCAAGAAATGTATAAAACAGCGCCTAAAAGAAAAACAGCCAATAAAATGGGTTGGTAAATAAAAAGTATAATACCAAATACAAACAAGTTAAAAAATGCTAAAATAATATTGAAAGCAGAATTCATAATAAAACTTTCCATTCTATCATAATCTAATGCTCTTTGAAAAATATCGCCTACCAATTTATTTTCAAAATAGCTTAAAGGCAACTTTAAAAGCTTGATAATATAATTGGAAAGTATAGAAATCTTAATTCGGGAAGATATGTGAATATTTATAGATTGCCGAATCCAGTTGCCTAAGCTTACACTAATAACCAAAACAATATTGGCAATAAGAAGCAGAAAAATGAAACTAAAATCTTTGGCTGTAATTCCGGTATCAACAATAGATTGGGTTATAAACGGCAAAACCGCTTGCAGCAATGTCAAGACAAACATTGTTAACAGCAATTGTGTTGCTTGGGTTTTGTAAGGTTTTAAATGACTTATAAAATAATTAAATGCATATATTTTTGAAGGATTTGCAGAGGGTTTTATGTCATTGAATTTATCAGTTGGTTCGAGTAACAACAAAACTCCTTTATCGGGATTTTCTTCACTTGGTTTAATCCAATCTTTCAAAAATTCTTGATAATTATATTTTACGTAACCGAGTTGTGGATCAGAAACATAAATATGCTTTTTTGTAACTTTATATATGACAATATAATGTTTGCTTTTCCAATGCGCCACGCACGGTAAGGGAATGTCTTCTAACAAATTCGATAATTTGGCTTTTATTGCCAAAGATTTCAATCCCAATCTTTCAGCGGTTAACCCTAATTCGTGCAGAGAAAGTCCTTCTTTAGAAACAGCTGAATATTCGTTTATATCTTGTAGCGATAAAAACTTACCGTAATGTTTTGCGATTATTTGAATACAGGTTGGACCACAATCTTTGCTGTCCAGTTGAATGTAATTGGGGAATTTATGCATGTATTGATTTTTTGTAACAATTGATGTAAAACAATTTTTCCACATCGTTTTTTAAAAGTGTGCTAATTAAACGGTCAATAACCTGAAAATGAATCCAAATTGTTGTGTTTTGAATTACTTTAAAATCTATTTCGGAAGTTTGTTTTTGTATAGATTTAAAAATCGAAATCAATTTTTGTTCGTTGTTTTTATTTGCATCAAAAAAATTGGCTTCGGTTTCTTTGATTTTATTATTGAAATAATTAGAAGAACGACTTTTTGTATTTAGTTTTCCAAGATAAAAATGATAAACATCTACGATTTTTAGATTTGTTTTTGCAATATAATTCTTTAAGTAACTTGCCAAGAATATTTCTTTAGAAAACGAATTGTTTTGAATGAAATTCGCAGATTGAATTAATAAATCATTGACATATTTTTCGTTAGTTTTTCCCATAAATTTTATTTCAGGATAACAAAACATATTGTTGTAAGGAAAAGTATATTGTAATTTCGAAAAATTTAATCTAATAAAATCAATCCAATGTTGTCTGTTTTTATCGAAAATTAAATCATTATTTTCAAAAACAATATAACAACCCACTTTTTCCTGATTTTCCTCATCGACTTGATAAATATGAAATTCAACTTGATTATTTTCTGATTTTATTTTGGCTATAATTTCTTTTATTTCCTGAAAATTGAATAGATTTTCAATATATAAAACCAATTGCGGTTGCGAATAATCATCAAAAATTAAATCGTTTGAATATTTGCCGTCAATAGGAATATTGTAATCATTAACCAAAACCAACAATTCTGAATAAAATTTTTCTTGATTATTATCTTGAGAATGAATAACCAGATTTTTAATTTTCTCGTTTTCGATTGGCATATTTATGTTTACAAACCTACTTTTCAATTTGGGCGATTTGTTAGGGAAAATGTTTTTTGTTATCAAAAAATAATCTAATAATCCCGAAATTGTATCGCTTGCAATCATATAAAACTCAATTGGTGGTAATTCTTTTTTTAGAAAAGTGGCGTTTTCGGTCAAAGTCAATAAAACATCATTCAAACCAAGTGCTAAATCGTTTTGTCTGGTTTTAGGGTACGAATTTGAAATGTAATGTTTAATAAAATCGATATCTTTATTTTTATCTAAAAACGCAATTCCTTCTTGAAAAACAATTCTATAAAAATCACCTTGTTTGTAGTTTCGAGATAGTATATCAAATATTTGCGATGGGTTAAATTTGATTGGATTGAACTTTACATTTTTAAAAACATAAGATTCTCTACTTGACGATACAAAACGGTCACTTATCAAAATCAAATCGACGTCGTTTGCTTTTTCTGGATTGGTTATGTAACTTCCAAATAAAAGTACAGCTTCTATATTGGGGAAATATTGGTTTAGGAAGTTTTGGATTAGTATTTCATTCATTACCTGATAATAACTTCTCTTTTTATTGATTCGTCAAATGGGCAACCGCAATCTTCAAGCATTTTATTTGAATAGTTTTGAAATTCTTTGGCATTATCATTTTTAATTATTCCTTCTTTACTTAAAACTTCTTTACCGTAGCTGTATCTGTAAATTTTGTTGTATTTAAGCACTTGAGTATCTAATGTAGGTCTATATAAATTATTAAAATTTATATAGTCAACTAATTGCTTAGTTGTTAACACTTCTAATAATTCATTTGTAATACTAACTCCATATATTTTAAATTCATAAACACCAACAATTTTAGAAAAACTTTTCTTTAATTCTTCATTCATTTTTTCTAATTCCAATTCATTAATCTTTGCAATCGAATCGTTTAATTTTTGTTTTTTGAGCATTTTTTTTACTTGCTCAAATGGATTAATTTTTGATTTTATTGCATTCATTAATTTTAATTCCTGTCCCGAAGAAAAATCTTTTGCAACTGATTTAATCTCATTTATTAATGATTTCAAAATGATAGTTGTATCTTTAGGACAGTTATATTGAAAACTTAAATAATCTGATTTAATAAAATTATTAATTTCTTTACTAGTCAATTTTTCTCTTGAAGTATCAATATTAGCCATTTCTTTTAGTTTTTCTATAGAGCCATATTTTGATTCAATAAATTCTAAAAAATTATATTTACTTTCTTTATCAATTATAAAACTGAAGTTATCATCTGTAAATAAAGGATTAAACATTTTACCATCAAAAGAAAAACTTTCTGTTAAATAAAAAATTTTAAATTTTTTGTTTTCAGAGTTAAAAGTCGTTAATGTTTTAATTATAGGACTGTTTTCAAATAATTGAGAACCTTTACCATTAATGAAATAGTAAAGTCTTCCATAATAAAACACTAAAAAATATTTTTCATTTTGGACAAATTTATATTTAGCAGTTTTATCAATAAAAACTTTATAAACAGGTAATACTTGAGCATTCTTGAACAACGTTTCTTTATTTTTAATAGGCTCAATTTTACCAACTAAACTAATTCCTCGAGAATCATTGTTGATGTATTCATACATTATTTGTTTTTGTTCACTTGATTGTCCAAGTGACAAGATTGTCTTTTGAATAAATAAAACTATGTAAATTACTCTTAAAATCATGGTTTAACTCCTGTTACTTCCCACGATAAAATAGCTAAACTTATATCAGTAAATAAGTATTGTGCATAAGTTCCTGTAACTGAATCATAAGCTTTAAATTTCGTTGTGGCATTATCATAACCTACAATTGTAACCTCATGTCCATTTCCTTGCGCATCAATAGTAGCTGCTAAAACTGGGTGTTGATTATCAATTGCATTGGTCATTTCGGCAATTGTATTGATACCAGTCATATTAAATTGAAGTAAAAAAAATGCAACTTGTGTATCCTGACCTACACCATTTTGATAAATTAGAAGCTGTTGAGCAGCAGTAAAATTGTTTGCTGTAATGTACTCAACAATCATAAAATCTGGAGATTGAATTGTACCAAATAAACTTGCAACGAAAGAAGCATTTGTAGCTACACAAGTGTTTCCTATTTGTTGAGGTACTGTTGTTGGTAAATTTTTTAATTCAACTGGAATATAGTTCTGATCTGCATCATCAATCCCGTCATTATTTGTGTCGTACGGATTGCTGTTATCGTTATGATCATATTGTTGCCAATCGTTTCCTGAATAACCACCACCAGAATCTCCACTATTTCCCGATGAGGAAAAACCTATAAAACCGCCAGGTCCATCAAAAAGGCTCGAAGGGTTTGGATTATGCCACCAAAGATTATCGTTGCAACCACAATCCCATTTATAATCACACCCACCAAATAAATTCTTTGATTCAATTGGGTTAATAATCTCTAAATCGAAAGTTATTTCGCTAATTTTTTTTAATGGTTTTTTTCTTGTTGCTAGTAGCATAGTTTTTTAGTTTTATTGGTTAAAAAGTATTGAATCTATATTTAATTTAAGTAAATAATTATTGTTGCTATTTGTTTGATATTCAATTTGCAATTTCATTGCATCTAATATTTGTGTGTTGTATTCCGAAATGGTTTTTCTGCCCATTTTTAGCAATTCTGTCAATATTTCGTTTATAGTTTGCGATAATTTCAATTGTTCTTTAAAAGAGTTATTGTTTGCTATAAGCGACGATTGATAATTTGTAATTTCATCAACTTTTTCTTCTAATTCTTCTTCTTGTTCTAGCAATTCTATTTCTAAATTTTCCTTTTCTAATTTTGCAATTTGCAAATTTTTATTAGACAAACCCCAATCTAAAATTGGAATTTTAGTGCTAATTGTTACAAATTGACTTTGTGAAGGCAACTCATATAAGTTAGAAAACTCAGTTGCTGTCGAATTCAATCCCAAACCAAATTGCAAATTCATCGATATTGCTCCTTCTTTTTTTACTTTATCAATTTTGGCTTCGCTTTGAATTTGTTTTAAAGCCTTGATTATTGCAAAATCATTTGACTTAATTTCCTTTCTCAATAAATTTTCATCAATATTGAATGTTGTAAACTCCACATTATTTAATTTTATAGATTCGGCATTGTTGTAATTAATTTTACTACATAAATTTTTTAATCCAGAATCATAAGATGTTTTGCTATTTAATAATTGATTGTTCAATTGGTTCAGAGTGATCTTCAATTGATCTAAATCTATTTTTAAAATTCTTCCAAATTTAAATTTTTCTTCAACTTCAATTAATACTTTTTCTGTTTTCAATATGTTTTGCTTCAACAAATCTATTTTCAAGCTCGCAATATTCAAATCTAAATAAATTTTAGAGATATCGTATTTCAATTTGTATTTTTCTTTCAAAAATGCTAATGAATCTTTTTTGAAACTCAAACTATTTATCTTTTTTTCCCATTTGTAACTATTAAATCCATTTATCGATTGCTGATATGAAACATTGACCCAATTGCTCGAAAAACTTGAAATTTTATTATTAAAATCTCGAGAATTATTTACAGAACTTGTGATATTTAATGTTCCGCCTGTAAAAGGCAATAATTGCGATATGTTTAAATTTAATGCTGAATTTAAAAAATTTCGTTCAATAAATTTTTGACTTCCATTGGCTTGAATTACTTCTGAAATTGACCTTTGATAGGGCAAAGAAATAGAAGTATTAACTTTTGGTAAACTCGATATTCTAAACAAACTATTTTCAATTTTAGCTTTTTCGAAATTATTTTTTAATATTTTTAGATCATTCGAGTTTTTAAATGCAATTTCAAAAACATTATCGATTGTTAAAATTCTTTGGGCAATTGAATTGTTTACATATAAAAATATTGAAATTAATGGTAAAATCCTTAAATTCATTGATTTATTTGATGCTGAAATTAAAATTTTGCAAAAAAGTAAAATCAAATTTGTAGCTGTTAATATTTTCTAAAAAGCAAAAATAGAAAAATAAATGAAAATGTAGCATATAATGCCACATATTTTTTTGTTTTCAATGTCGAATTTCGTTTCGTGAGAAAAGAAGTTAATGAGAAATTTATAATCTTGTTTGGAAAAAATCTAAGAAAAATAAGATTATCCAAAGGAATTTCAATGCAAAATCTTGCTCATATCATTAATGTTGAATATTCTCAAATAAGTAGAATAGAGCTAGGAAAAATAAATACTTCAATAAATACTGTAAACGAAATTGCTATTGCACTAGAAGTTCCATTAATAGAGTTTTTTAGATTTTAAAAACAATTTTTTTTGATGTTTATGATGATAACGGCATTGGTGGCGAAAAATATTTTGGTGTAAAACTAAGCATCGACGGTAAAGTTTTTAGTAAATCGAGAGCAACTTCTAAGAAAAAAGCGGAGGAAATGGCACCGCAAATAAAAGTAAGCTCTTCCTATTCAAAGAAAATTCAGCAACCGAGTTACAGCACAATTGATCCGAATAATGGTAATAATTTCAATCAATATTCGTCTTCAACAGGAAATATAAACTTGAAACCTACGTTTTTTGATAATTTTGATTTCACAATTTCGGCATTCGATTACGTCAATATTGGAACAAATTATATCATCGGAAAAGACGACAATCGTTTTATTTTCAATGCCAATGATAACGAATTTGTAAGCAATCAAACAACTCAAGCATTTGACAAAATCAAGACATTTACAGCGTTTTTATCGTTCCCACTTCCGTTGGATTATATTTTTAAAGGCAGTGAAGAATTCAAAAACCGAATGAATGACATGAGTAAATTGAATTACATTTTCTTTAATGTTGCTTATGTAAAATCTAGCATTGACGGATTTACATTGCCTTATGGCAGCAAAGGAATTACTAATTATTCAGCGCAAGCACAAATAATTTTACCTTGGAATATTACCAATACAACTTCTTATTTTATCTTGCCCAAAGGAACTTGGGAAATTTACGGAATCGAAAAACCAATTCAACAATTTGACATTACATTCAATCGTGATTTTATGAATAAAAAACTAAAAGTTGGTTTGCATTGTTTTGATGTTTTTAATGCCAACGAAGTCAATGCCAAAGTTGCTGGTCAAAACTTAAATACAGATTTTTATCAAAAACGAGATTCTAGAAATCTAAGAATTTCGTTTACTTATAACTTTGGAAATTTAAAACTAGAATCCGAAAACACTAAAATTTAAACCGAAAAAGCTAAAGCTGGCGGTGGAATGATGAAATAATTAAAGATAAATTATTTATTTTAAAAGAGTTGCAAAGAAATTTGCGACTTTTTTGCTTTAAAAATGTAATTTAACGGCAAAAAAAGTGCATTTAATCGATTTTTTTTGAAAGTCAACTATTTTATTTTATTGATATAATATACTGAATTACATTTGCATTAAATATTATCAACATGAAAAATACCATTTTACTTTTAGCATTAATTTTTGGTTTCAATAGTTTCTCTCAAAACTTTGTTGCATCAAACTCCGAAGTTTCAACATCAATTCAATCGACCGAGAATATCGCTCCAAAAGTAACGAAGATTAATAAGTTATTTTTTGAGACTAATGAATCAACTTTATCAGAAGAATCAATTTTGTCTTTGAATACTGTTGTTATGGTTATGACAGATAATCCAAAAATGCATATTTCAATCAACTCATTTACAGATATTGACGAGACTGAAGTAAGTTTATCAGCAAGTCGTGCTTTAAAAGTTAAACATTATTTAGTAAAAAACGGAATAACATCTGACCGATTGAAAACAGTAAATTTTGGAAATTCTAAGCCAACTTACGAAGGACATTTAAGCGAATTAGATCGTAGGGTAGAATTTGTATTCGAATAAAAAAATAGACTTAAAAAATAAAACCATCTAGTTGACATTAACAAGATGGTTTTTTTTTATATTTTTTTAATTAACTTTAGGAAGCGATTTCTAATCGTTTCAATAAATTTTTACTTAGTGTATGATGTGCATAATCTCTATCAATACTTAAAATTTTATCGCTAGAACTTGGTAATTCGTACATTGCATCGGTTAATATTGCTTCGCACAACGAACGTAAACCACGAGCTCCGAGTTTGTATTCTAAAGCTTTATCGACAATAAAATCGAGCGCTTCGTCGGTTATAGTAAACTCAACATCGTCCATTTTAAACAATTTTTGATATTGTTTGATTAACGCATTTTTTGGTTGCGTCAAAATAGAACGCAATGTTTCGCGATCTAACGGATCCATGTGTGTTAAAACTGGTAAACGACCAATTATTTCTGGAATTAAACCAAAATCTTTAATGTCTTTTGGAATAATATATTGCAATAAATTTTCTTTATCAATATTATCAACATTTTTAGATGTGCTGTAACCCATTGCTTGACGGTTCAAACGTTTCGAAATAACTCTATCGATTCCGTCGAATGCGCCTCCTGCAATAAACAAAATGTTTTGCGTATTGATTTCAACAAACTTCTGATCTGGATGTTTTCTTCCGCCTTTTGGTGGAACATTTACAACCGTTCCTTCAAGCAGTTTTAACAAAGCTTGCTGTACTCCTTCGCCCGAAACATCACGAGTTATTGATGGATTATCGCCTTTTCTAGCAATTTTATCGATTTCGTCGATAAAAACAATTCCTCTTTCGGCTTTTGTAACATCGTAATCTGCAGCTTGAAGTAATCTTGTCAAGATGCTTTCTACATCTTCGCCAACATAACCTGCTTCGGTCAAAACAGTTGCATCTACAATTGCTAACGGTACATCAAGCATTTTTGCGATTGTTTTGGCTACCAGTGTTTTTCCGGTTCCAGTTTGTCCAACCATAATGATGTTTGATTTTTCAATCTCAACATCATCTTTCAAATCTAATTGTTGCAAACGTTTATAGTGGTTATAAACTGCAACCGACATTACTTTTTTGGTTTGGTCTTGCCCAATTACATATTGATCCAAAAATTCGCGAATTTCTTTAGGTTTGCGCAAAACTAAATTACTAACAGCACGAGTTAATCCGCCATTATTTTTTAGTTCTTCGACTACAATTCCGTGTGCTTGTTCAATACATTTGTCGCAAATATGCGCATCAATTCCTGCGATTAGCAAGTTAGTTTCGGGTTTTTTACGACCACAAAATGAACATTCGTATTTTTCTTTTGCCATTCTTTTTTTGTTTGAAGTTTCAAGTTTCAAGTTTCAAGTTGTTGAGCAACCTTAAACTTAAAACTTTAAACTTGGAACTAAATATTTCTTCTTAATACCTCATCAATCATTCCGTATTCTTTGGCTTCGTCGGCAATCATCCAATAGTCGCGTTCTGAATCTTTGTGTACTTTGTCGAATGTTTGACCAGAATGATGTGAAATTATTTTGTATAATTCGTCTTTTAATTTCAACATTTCTCGCAAGTTGATTTCCATATCGGTTGCAACGCCTTGAGCTCCGCCTGATGGTTGGTGAATCATTACTCTTGAATGTGGCAATGCCGAACGTTTTCCTTTTGCTCCCGCACACAACAAAACCGCTCCCATTGAAGCTGCCATTCCTGTACAAATTGTTGCTACATCGGGTTTGATGTATTGCATTGTGTCATAAATTCCTAAACCTGCGTAAACGCTTCCGCCTGGCGAGTTCAAGTAAATTTGTATGTCTTTGCTTGCATCGGCACTTTCTAAAAATAACAATTGTGCTTGAACGATATTGGCTATTTGGTCATCGATTCCAGTTCCTAGAAATATGATTCTGTCCATCATTAATCTTGAAAAAACGTCAAGTTGAGAAACGTTCAATTGTCGTTCTTCTATAATGTATGGTGTCATATTGGTTGGTGTCATTGCTCCGACGATTTTGTCGTAATACATTGCGTTGACTCCGTGGTGTTTGGTTGCGTATTTTTGAAATTCTTTTCCGTAGTTCATATTATGAGTTTGTGGTTTATGGTTTTTTATTGGGATTTGGCTTATTACATCTCGTATCTCGACTGCGCTCGATATGACGCGCTCGACGTGACAAAAGCTTTTGTTAACATTAAATTTCTAGCCCAGATAGAAAAGGAAAGCTTTTTTGAAAGAATTGTTGTTTTTTCTTGAATCAAAACAACGACTCCCGAAGCGTCGGGAGAAGTTCGTTTTGGTTCTTAGAAAAAAAGCAATTATTTAAAAAACTTGCAATGAACAGCTGGATTGGCTCCTAAAATTAATTCAAGATAAATTCAAATAAAAAAGCATCAAAAAACTATTAATTTTCTGACGCTCCAAAGATAATAATTTTATTTTAGAAAATTTATTCTCCGTACATTTCTTTAACAAATTCTTGGTAAGTTACTTCTTTTTCGGTCGGATTGGCTTTTTCAATTAGAGATTGCATTAATTTGTCTTTGGTTACTTGCTCTGACAAACGTTTTACTTCGTCTTGATTTGACAAAACTCGTGCTACAATTCCTTCAATTTCGGCATCGGTGGCGTTGGCTTGACCGAATTGTTCCATTTGTTGACGTATGTTTTTGCTTGTAAATGTTTTTAAATCTTCGAAAGTGATTTTGATATTGCTTTGTGCCATTGCTCGACCTTCGATCATTTGGAAACGAAGACCACTTTCGGTACGATTGTATTCGGCAGTTGCTTGTTCAACGGTTAAATTTTTATTTCCAGCGGTTTGCAACCATTTGATTAAAAAATCTTTAGGCAAGTCGAATTGTGTATTTTTAATTAACGCACCAATTACATCATCGGTCAATTTTTGGTCGGCTGATTGTGCGAATTGTGTTTCGGCATCTTCTTTTATTTTGGCTTTTAGTTCTGGCAAAGTTGCTACTTTTCCATCGCCAAATAATTTATCGAACAATTCTTGGTTCAATTCGGCTTGGTTAACAGCATTTACGGTTTCGATTGTTACTGTCAAATCGACTGCCAAAGTGTGCACAATGTCGTGGTTTACTTCAAATACATCTAGTAATTTATGGTCGTCTGTGAATAATCCCAAAGTGTTGACAGTTACAACATCGCCAACTTTTTTACCAATGAATAAATCGGCAGTTGAATTGTCTTTGAAAATTGATAATTCGAATGGTGTTGACTTATTTATTCCTGCAATTTCGTTAACGAATGATGCTGAAATTTCGCTGTCGATTTCAATAACTTCTGATGGAGAAAGTGTTCCAAATTGTTTTTGAATTCTAACAATTTGCTCATCAATCATTACTTCATCGGCAACGATTTTGTATTTAATAACTTCGTTTTTGGCTTCAAGATCGACTGCAAAAAATGGTGCTAAACCTATTTCGAATTGAAAAGTTAGGTTTTCTTGTTCCCAGTTAAAAATTTCTTTTTCGATTGCGATTGGAGTTCCCAAGAGATTCAATCTTTCTGATGTTAAATAACTTCCTAGCGCCAAATCAACAACTTTTTTAACTTCTTCTTTCTTGATTTCTGGACCATATTGTTTAGCTACTAAATCTTTTGGCACTGCACCTTTACGAAAACCTTTAATGGTTGCCAATGGCATTTTTTCGTTGATTCGTTTGGCAACTTGACCTTTATAGTCTGAATTGAAAACGTTTATTTCTATGATTTCGTGCACTGGGCTTAGTGCGATTCTTCTGATATCCATTGTGTTATTTTCTGAAATTGGGTACAAAAGTAAGCAATTTTTAGATTTATTGCAAGTTATAGAAAAGTTAAAAGGTTTTTAACTCTAAAATTAATTCAAGTTAGCTGTTAGTTAAACATATAAGGGATATAAGTTAATTTAAGATTTTACAACTAGTTAGAAATAGAGATTTATTTGTTTTTACGCATTGAAAACTTGAAATTTTTTAATTGACTTTGACCGAAATTAATTGGTCATTTAACATATAAGTCATATAAGTTCATTTAAGATTTATTCTACTAAGATATTTTTATTAATACAATATTTCATTCCTATTAAAGAAATGAAAATCGAAATGAAACCCAATTATTTTTTTGAATCTTCATTGGTCAATTTGAACATAATTGATTGAGATATTGAGAGGATTATGCTGAAAATTAATGCAGTAAGAAATCCATCGACTTTGAAACCTTCTACAAAATGATCACAAATCATTATGATTATTGCATTGATCGCCAATAAAAATAATCCTAAAGTTACGATAGTTATCGGAAAAGTCAAAAACACTAAAATTGGTTTTAAAATTGCGTTTAAGATTCCAAGAATTATCGCTACAATTATTGATGACGTGATATTTTCTATTGAAACGCCATCCATGTATTTAGAGATTATTAGTACTAGAATTGTGGTAATTATTAGTCTGATTATTAGTTTCATGATTTTTTTTGATGTAAATGTATTAAATTTCTAGAAATTTCAAAGTCAATTCAAAAAACATCTGCGGATTTTCGGCATGCAACCAATGTCCAACATTTGGAATAGTTTCTAAAATTGCTTTTGGAAAATGAGTTTTAATAATTTCTAAATCATTATCTAAAATATAATCAGAATTGCCACCACGAATAAAAAGTGTCGGTTTTTCGAAAACATTATTTTCAGGCAAAGCTTTTCCAATTTCATCAATTTTTTTATTAAAAACTGCTAAATTAAATCGAAAAGCCAATTGTTCGGGCGTTTGCCAATACAAACTTTTCAGTAGAAATTGTCTGGTTCCAAAATCGGGAATATAATTTTTAACGATTTCGTCAACTTCTGTTCGGCTTGGTTTCTTCGAGAAATCGACAGCATTTAAACCCGCTAAAATAGATTGGTGGTGTTGTGGATAAAATTTTGAACCTATATCGGCAATTATTAATTTATTAACCATTTCTGGATAAGTCGTAGCGAACAACATTGCCACTTTTCCGCCCATCGAATGTCCAATTAAATCAATTTTAGTTAATTTATTTGCTTGACAATATTCCAAAATATCTTGAACCATAATTTCATAACCAAAATCTTTAGAATGAAAACTGCGACCGTGATTTCGTAAATCAATAGTGTGAACTTCGAAACCTTCGGTTGCATATTGTGTTGCCAATGTTTTCCAATTGTCAGACATTCCAAGAAATCCGTGGAGAATTAAAAGTGGTTTACCTTGACCTTCTATTTTTGAGTACAGCATTTTTGGTTTTATAAAATTTTTGTAAATAAAGTTGGATTTGCGTGAAGGATTGTAGTGGAAATCTTTTTTTGGAAATTTTTCTTTTCCAAAAAAAATTGGGAACGGAAAGCCTGACCCTTTTCGGGTCACGCCCAAATTTTATTTCAATTTATGTAAATACATATTCACAACATTATCTAAACCTAAATACAAAGCTTCAGAAATTAAGGCGTGACCAATCGAAACTTCTAATAAATTAGGAATATTTTGCTTGAAAAACTGAATGTTGTCTAGACTTAAATCGTGTCCAGCGTTGACTCCAATTCCTAAATCATTGGACAAAATGGCTGATTTTGTAAATGGCTCGATTGCTGATTTGTTTCCTAAACCATATTGATGTGCGAAAACCTCGGTGTATAATTCAATTCTATTGGTTCCAATAACTTTTGCGCCCTCAACCATTTCAAGAATTGGATCTACAAAAATTGATGTTCTGATTCCGTTTCGTTGAAATTCTTGAACAATTTCTGACAGAAAATCTTTGTGTTTAATGGTGTTCCAGCCTGCATTTGAGGTTAAATTATCATTAGCATCTGGCACTAATGTAACTTGCGTTGGTTTGCATTCCAAAACCAAATCAATGAAAGATTTTTCTAACGGATTGCCTTCGATATTGTATTCTGTGTGAACTATCGATTTTAAATCTCGTGCATCTTGATAGCGAATGTGTCGCTCGTCTGGTCGCGGATGAATGGTAATTCCGTGTGCGCCAAATTTCTGAATATCGGTGGCGACTTTCAATAAATCTGGAACATTTCCGCCACGTGCATTACGCAATGTTGCAATTTTATTGATATTTACACTTAATTTTGTCATTGGAACACTTTTTGATGAATATTATATTAAATTTGCTTACAAAAATACAAACTTAATTTTATCAGAATTTATATAATTTTGATTATTTTGCATCACAAATTTTAATTTACTAAATGACATTACTTTCCGATTATATCAACAACGATTTCAAGGCTTTAAAAATTGACGAACCAATTTCTGAGGTTCAAGATTTATTTGAAGAAGTTCATTTTTCGCATTTTCCAGTGCTTGAAAACGATGTATATATAGGTAGCATTTCTAGAAATGATTTAGAAACTTTCGATTTCGATAAAAATTTATCTGATTATAAATATTCATTCGAAAGATTTTTTGCAAGAGAAAATTCAATTTTGTTAGAAGTTCTTGAAATTTTTTCTAAGAATCATTCCAATTTAATTCCGGTTTTGAATGATGAAAATAAATATTTGGGTTATTATGAAATCGAAGAAGTCATAAAAACTTTTCAGGAAACACCTTTTTTATCAGAATCAGGAAATATTATCATCATAAAAAAAGAAATTATCGATTATTCGATGAGTCAAATTGCACAAATCGTCGAATCGAATAACGGAAAATTATTGGGTGTTTTTGTGTCAAATTCAGATTTGTCAAATATAGAAATTACATTAAAAATTAATGTTGGCGATATAAACGATATTATTCAAAGTTTTAGAAGATACAATTACGAAATAATTTCTGAGCATCAACAAGACGATTATATTAGTATTTTGAAAGAAAATGCCAATTATTTAGAGAAATATCTTTCTATTTAGAAAAAAAGATTTTTCGATTATTTGATTTTTCGAAAGTTCGAGAAATCAGAAAAATCGAAAAATCGAAAAATCATTAACAATGAAAGTAGCCATTTACGGACAATATTATCAAAACGATACGCGACCAATTATTCGCGATATTTTTGTTTTTTTTAATGAAAATAAGGTAGAATTGGTTATCGAAGAAAAATTTCTTGAAATACTTTACAAAGAAGAAATTTTAAAAAAAGAATACAAAACATTTGCCAGTTACAAAGAACTTGATTCGAGTTTCGATGTTCTTTTAAGCATTGGTGGAGATGGAACGATACTTCGTGCAGCAACTTTTGTTCGCGATTCTGGCATTCCGATTCTTGGTATTAATGCTGGTCGATTGGGTTTTTTGGCAACCGTTCCAAAAGATAATATTCAAGAATTTTTGCAATTAATTTTAGATAAAAAATATTCGATTTCCAAACGTACTTTATTGAGTTTAGAATCGTCGACAAAAAACGAAGAATTAGAAGAGATTAATTTTGCATTGAACGAAATTACCGTTTCCAGAAAAGATACAACGTCAATGATTACAGTCGAAACCGCATTAAACGGAGAATATTTAAACTCCTATTGGGCTGACGGATTAATAATTGCAACGCCAACTGGATCAACTGGATATTCGCTAAGTTGTGGCGGACCAGTTTTGACTCCTGATGTTAAAAGTTTGGTTATTACGCCAATTGCTCCGCACAATTTAAATGCAAGACCACTAGTAATTACTGATGATACCGAAATAGAATTGAAAGTTTCGGGTCGCGAAAATCAATATTTGGTTTCATTAGATTCAAGAATTGTAACTGTTGATAATAACACAATCCTAAAAATTAAAAAAACGCCTTTCGAAATTAATATGATCGAAATTCATAACGAAACTTTCTTGAAAACTTTGCGCAAAAAATTACTTTGGGGCGAAGACAAACGAAATTAATTGCAAATTATTTCAATACAATTATACTACAACTGCCTAAATAAGCGTTAACAACTTTAGAAATTCAATCAAACATTATCAAATTGTAAAAATATAATTTTACAAATACTAATTTCATTGTTAATTAGTGTTTAGAATTGTTATATTTGCACGCTATTTTCAAATTATGGGTAGATTTTTTTTATTATTATTCACATTATTGACGTTCACTCTATCAACAGCGCAGATTCACGAATTTGGAGTTTGGGTAGGTGGCAGTAACTATATTGGAGATATTGGACCATCAAAATTTATCGCCCCTAATAATTTGGCGTATGGATTAGTTTATAAATGGAATAAAAGTCCGAGACACGCTTGGCGTTTTTCTTATATTCAATCTCAAATAGAATCAGAAGATGCTAAATCGGATAATTCAGCCAAAAGACAACGAGGATTGAGTTTTAAAAATGATATTAAAGAAATCTCTGCTGGATTAGAATTTAATTTTCAAGATTTTAATCTTTTTGAGCAACGAACAAAAATTACTCCTTATATATATAGTGGATTGACTTATTTTGGTTATAACGAAAATTTCTTTCTTGGAAAAAATTTAAAAGAAGGTTATTTTAATGGACAATTTTCTATTCCGATGACTGTTGGATTAAAATCTAATATAACCGAACATTTAATTCTAGCTGGAGAAATTGGGGCTAGATATACTTTTACAGACAATCTTGACGGTAGTAATCCAAAAAACGAAAATTTTAAATCATTGCGTTTCGGCAATATTGACACCAATGATTGGTATGTTTTTACAGGCGTAACATTGACATACACATTCGGCAACAAACCTTGTTATTGCAGATAAATATGGATTTAAAAACTACAATCGATCTCAAAAACCTACCCAAACATTTGGCCATAATTATGGACGGCAATGGTCGTTGGGCAAAAAAACAAGGTTTTTTAAGAACTTTTGGTCACGAGAATGGAACAAAATCTGTTAAAATTACAATTGAAGAATGCGCAAGATTAGGCATAGAAAATCTTACTTTGTATGCATTTTCGACCGAAAACTGGAACCGACCAAAACTCGAAGTCGATACTTTAATGAATTTGCTTATTAATTCTTTAAAAAAAGAATTAAAAACGCTTCAGGATAACAATATCAAGCTAAATTTTATTGGAGATTTACAAAAATTACCAAAAAAAGCTCAAAAAGAATTGCTTGATGTTATTCAAAAAACTGAAAATAACAACCGAATGACTTTGACTTTAGCTTTGAGTTACAGTTCACGAGACGAAATCTTAAATGCTGTTAAAAACATAAGTAATAAAGTTAAAAATAATATAATTTCAATCGACGCTATTGACGAATCAATTATTAATGAGCATCTTTACACGCACAATTTACCTGATGTCGATTTGCTAATACGAACTAGTGGAGAACACAGAATTAGTAATTTTTTGTTATGGCAAATTGCTTATGCCGAACTTTATTTTACAGATGTATTGTGGCCAGATTTCAAAGAACAACATTTATATGAAGCCATCATTAGCTATCAAAAAAGAGAACGAAGGTTCGGTAAAACAAGTGAACAAATTAAATAAGATTTTAGTGTTACAAAAAAGTATAAAGATAGTTCTTGCAATTATTGTTTTAGGTAGTTATTTTCAAGCAACAGCTCAAGAAAGAGTACCTTATGATCAAGGAAATAAATACATATTAGCAAAAGTAGATGTTACTGGCAAAATAAATTTCAACGAACAAACTGTAGTAACATTTGCAGGTTTAGAAAAAGGACAATCTATCACTGTTCCTGGCGAAGAAATAAGTACGGCAATCAAAAAATTAGGCAAACTTGGACTTTTTAGTGACATCGATTTTTATATAAATAAAATAGTTGGAGACAGTATATATCTTGAATTAAATATCATTGAATTACCCAAACTAAGCGATGTCAAATTTGTTGGCGTTAAGAAAAGCAAGGTAGAAGCATTAATCAAAGATAATGGCTTAACAAAAGGCAAAGTAGTAAACGAAAACCTAATAACTACTACAAAAAACTACATCGAAAATAAATACAAAAAAGATGGCTACTTTAATACCAAAGTAAACATTAATACAATTGTGGATACTACTGTAATCAACGAGGTGAAAATGGTAGTTAATATAGATAAAGGTGAAAAAATAAAAATTGGAAGCATCGATTTTACAGGAAACGAAAAATTTTCTGATAAAAAATTGAGATCTGCGATGAAAGAAACTAAAAAAGTAAATCCTATTAGAATTTTCAAAGCCTCAAAATATATCAAAGACAAGTATAAAGAAGATCTAGTAAAAATCGTAGATACCTACAAAGAGAAAGGTTATCGTGATGCAAGAATTATTTCTGACAGTGTAAGTTATAATAAACAAAAAAACAAACTTGCAGTAAATATTAAGGTCGAAGAAGGAAACAAATACTATTTTGGCAAAATCAAGTTTATAGGAAACACCGTTTACTCTGACGAATATTTACAGAGAATGTTAGGCATTAGCAAAGGTGATACTTATAACGGAACACTTTTGGCAAAAAGAATTGCGGATAAAAGCAAACCTGATAGTGATGATATTACAAATTTATATCAAAACAACGGATACTTATTTTCGAACATAAATCCAGTAGAAGTTAGAACAGCAAACGACTCAATTGATTTTGAAATCCGAGTTACAGAAGGACCAATTGCTTATTTTAACAAAATTACTGTAGTAGGAAATGATAAGACTAATGACGAAGTTATATATCGTGAACTGCGAACCAAACCAGGCCAAAAATACAGCAAAGACGCGCTCATAAGAACCATTAGAGAAATTGGACAGCTAGGATTTTTTGATCCTGAAGCCATCAAACCAGATTTCAAAAATGTAGATGCTGCGGCAGGAACCGTAGATATAGAATACCAACTGGTAGAAAAAGGTGCAAGCCAAATAGAACTACAAGGCGGATATGGTGGAAGTGGATTTATTGGAACTTTGGGGTTATCCTTCAATAATTTTTCTGTTAGAAACATGTTCAAGAAAGAAGCTTACAAGCCTTTGCCCATGGGTGATGGTCAGAAAGTTGCTCTTAGATTACAAGCAAGTTCGTTTTAC
>JAYTMQ010000051.1:0-46475 GCA_043728355.1 Bacteroidota bacterium | reverse complement strand
AACTTTTTTTAAATATTCTGAAAAAGCATTTTCTGGTATTAATAAAAATGCTCGAAAACTAGATTGGTTTATTCCTCGCGAAAAGAAAAATTTTCAGGTTTTTTTGGATTCATTAGTACTAAAAAATGAAGATGAAAAAACTTATGAACCTGTAAATTTATATTATTCTAAACTAAAAGAAAAACTTCGATTGTATAGAGATATTCAGAAAAAAGGTGGATTTCCGATTATAAAAATGGAAGAAGAATTTTTGACAAAAACCGAAACAGATTCCGTATTACAAAAAGTTAAAACACGTTTATTTTTATCAGGAGATTTAAAAGTCGAAGAAAAAAACATATTATATACGATGGAATTGGCAAATGCAATTTCTAATTTTCAACAACGAGTTGGTTTGCCCGAAAATGGAAAATTAGATTTCAAAACAATTGCCGAATTAAATAAAACAGTTGATTTTCGAATCAAACAAATGCTGATAAATCTCGAGCGTTTGCGTTGGGTTCCTGTCGAAATCGAAAATGATTATTTATTGGTCAATATTCCTGAATATAAATTACACGTTTTCGAAAACAAAAAAATGGTTTGGCAAACCAATGTTGTTGTTGGAAAAGCAGCCAAACAAACCAGTATTTTTAAGGGAAATATTTCAAGAATTATTTTAAATCCTTATTGGAATGTTCCGACAAGTATTACCAACAAAGAGATTTTACCAAAACTAAAACGCAACCGAAATTATTTATCGCGAAATAATATGGAAGTTATTTCTGGCGGAAAAGTTATCAATCCAAGAACAATTAATTGGAATAAATATTCAAGAATTCCATTCGAAATTCGTCAGAAACCAGGAAATGATAATTCTTTAGGCAAAATGAAATTTCTGTTTCCAAATAGTTACAGCATTTATTTGCACGATACGCCAGCCAAAGAATTGTTTGATCGCAACAAAAGAGATTTTAGCCACGGTTGCATTCGGGTTGAAAATCCTAAAAAATTAGCAATGCATTTACTCAAAAATGATAAAACTTGGACACAAGAAAAAGTGGATAAAGTCTTAGAAACCAGCAAAGAAACAGCAATTTCTATACTGCCAAATATTCCAGTTTATATTACTTATTTCACGGCTTGGGTTGATATAAATGGCAATCTAAATTTTAGAAATGATATATACAATTTAGACGATGATTTGGCAAAAGAAATCTTTATAGAATGAATTTAAAAAGCAAATAATTATAATAATTAAAATAATTTCAAAATGAAAAAAATAGTAGTAGCAACCGATTTTTCAAACAATTCCAAAAAAGGAATTTTGTTTGCAATTCAATTGGCAAAACAAACCAATTGCGAATTGATTTTTTATAATGTAGTACAAATTTATCAGCCAACTATTTGGGATCAAACTTATTATAATGTTTATGAAGTTGATGAGTTGCAACGCAGTCAAGATGTTTTAGACAATTTTATTGCTACAATTTATGAAGATAATAATGTTGAAAATTATAACTTTAAATGTGTTTGTGAAATTGGCGTAAGTGCAAGTAATGAAATAATTGAATTTGCCAACAAACAAAAGGCAGATTACATTTGTGTAAGTACAATTGGTTCTGGAAAATGGACACAAATTTTTGGAACAACAGCATCTGAATTGATTGCTTTTTCTCCAATTCCGACATTTATAGTTCCTGTAAATTATTTAATAGAACCTATAAAATCTTTATTTTTCGCATCAGATTTCAAGAATTTTGAAGAAGAATTAAATACTATTCAAAATTTTTCTACTAAAATAAATGCATCGTTAGATATTTATCATTTTGATTATCAAGCAATTTTAGATAATAATGAATACACATTTGATAAAATTAGTTTAAAACACAAATCAGAAAAAGTAAATTTTCATTTACGAAAATTAGATTCAGGGAAACCACTTTTAGAGCAAATGGAAACCGAAATTGCTGATAATAAACCTTCGTTAGTAGTAGTTTTTACTAAACAAAATCGAAATTGGTTTGACAGAATGTTTTTGTCTAGTTTATCCGACGAATTAGCTTTTGATACTAAAACGCCAATGTTGGTTTTTAAAAAACACACTTCTTAAAGATAGGAATTTTGAAACTTATTAATAAAGTTATATAACAATGCAAATGACTTATTTATAGAATTTTACCAAAATAAAAATCATTAATATTTAAAATTGAATAAAATGGAAATCGAAAAAACTATTGAAGCATTCAACTCATTAATTGTAATCAATAACGACAGAGTTGAAGGTTACAAAACCGCAGAATCAGAAGCACAAGAAACCGATTTAAAAATGCTTTTTTCAGATTTAATGCAAACTAGCGTTCAAAATCGTAAAGAATTAGTTTCAGAAGTAACACGCCTTGGTGGAACGCCAGACGAAGGAACAAGAGTAACTGGAAAGTTTTTTAGAGTTTGGATGGATGTGAAAGCACTCTTAACTGGAAATGACCGAAAAGCCATTCTAGAATCATGCGAATATGGTGAAGAGGTTGCCCTAGAAGCCTACAAAAAAGTTCTAATTCAAGATCACCAAGACACTAATTCTGTTGAGCAAGATATGTTGAACAAACATTATGCTTTATTGAAAGTCGATCACGATAAAGTCAAAGAATTAATCCAAGCTATCGAACACGAAAAAAGATTAACAGAATAAATCAATGTTGATTTGTCAAGAGAAGAAGATGCTCACCAAGATTTATGTTTTGGTACTAACAAATAACATTGATGTTTTTAAAACCTGCAAGATTTTTTGAGTTTTGCAGGTTTGTTTTTAATTTATAATTTTTTTTATGAATACAACAACTACAATTTTAAATATAAAAACTAACTCTTTATCAAATAACTTGAAATTAGCAATTTGTGTTTTAATTTGTCAGTCAACTGGTATTGTTTCTGGGTTATTGACAAATACTCAAAATAATACTTGGTTTGAAACAATTATCAAGCCATCTTGGAATCCGCTGGGATATTTATTTGGTCCAGTTTGGACGGTTTTATATCTTTTGATGGGTATTTCACTTTGGTTAATTTGGAAAAGCGATGCTCCTGAAACTCAAAAATTCCAAGCTTGTTTAATATTCGCTTTACAACTATTTTTAAATTTTTGGTGGACAATTATATTTTTTAAATTTCAATGTCCATTATGTGCATTTGTAGAAATTTTAATAATGATTTGTTTAATTGTAATCACAATTTTTAAATTTTCTAAAATTTCTAAAACTGCGGCTTGGGTATTAGTGCCATATATTTCTTGGGTATTTTTTGCCACAATTCTCAATTATAAACTTTGGGTTTTAAACAATTAAACGATGCAAAATAATATAAAAACCATTTTCGAACAAACAGGAGAATTTTCGATTTTTACGGGTCGATTTTTCAAAGAATTATTCAAACTACCTTTTCAAATCAATGAATTTTTTCGTCAATGTTATGCCATTGGATATAAATCAATGCCTCTAGTAGTAATAACTGGTTTTATTATGGGGTTAGTTTTGACTATTCAATCAAGACCAACATTGACCAAATTTGGTGCCGAAAGCTGGTTGCCAAGTATGGTTTCATTATCGTTAATTCGAGAAATTGCTCCAGTTATTACAGCCCTAATTTGTGCTGGTAAAATCGCATCTGGAATTGGAGCAGAATTAGGTTCAATGAAAGTAACTGAACAAATCGATGCTATGGAAGTTTCGGCAATAAATCCGTACCGATATTTGGTGGTAACTCGAATATTAGCAACAACTTTAATGGTGCCAATATTGGTTTTATTTGCTGATTTAGTAGGAGTTTATGGTGGTTTTATTGGGTATAATATTCATGGAAATATCAGTACATATCGTTATTTTTCAGATGTTTTTGAACATTTAGAATTTTTAGATTTAATGCCCGCAGTTATCAAAACATTTTTCTTCGGATTTTTTATTGGTTTAATTGGCTGTTATAAAGGTTTTAATGCCAAAAACGGCACAGCAAGTGTTGGTATTGCTGCTAATGAAGCAGTTGTTGCTGCCTCGCTTTCTATTTTTATAATCGATATGGTAGCTGTTCAAATAACTGATTTGTTATTTTAAAATTATGGATAAAAAAGTAATAATATCAATAAAAAATTTGTGTAAATCATTTGGGAAAAATGAAGTTTTAAAAGGCATAAATCTTACCGTAAATAAAGGCGAAAATTTAGTTATTCTTGGTCAATCAGGTTCTGGAAAATCTGTTACTATAAAATGTTTGGTCGGATTAGTTGAAGTAGATAAAGGCGAAATTAAAGTATTCGATACAGATATAACAAATCTAAAAAACGATGATTTAAATAAAATTAGAGTTAAGGTTGGATTTATGTTTCAAAATGGTGCGCTATACGATTCAATGTCAGTGCGCCAAAATTTAGCTTTCACGTTGAAACATCATACTAAAGATTTATCTAATGATGAAATTGAAATTAAAATCAATGAAGCACTAGAAAGTGTAGGATTAATAGATGCCATTGAAAAAATGCCAGCCGAATTATCCGGCGGAATGCGAAAACGTATTGGCTTGGCTAGAACATTAATTATCAATCCAGAAATAATTCTATACGACGAACCAACATCGGGTTTAGACACAATAACATCAAGAGAGATTAGCGAACTTATTGTTTCTGTACAAAAAAAATACAAAACATCTTCAATAATTATAACCCACGATATGCCTTGTGCAAAAATGACAGGAAATAGAATTCTAATTCTTAAAGATGGATTAATAAATGCTGAAGGAACTTATGAAGAACTCGAAAAAAGTAAAGACGAATGGGTAAAATCTTTTTTTATTTAAATTAAAAATATTATGAAAAAAACTCAAAATTATACTTGGAAATTAGGAATGTTCGTGATTTTAGGACTAACATTATTTGTAGTTACTATCTATTTTATTGGAAAAAGCAAAAACTTATTTGGCTCTACTTTTCTTTTAAAATCACAATTTAAAAATGTAAGCGGTTTAAAAATAGGCAATAATGTACGATTTTCAGGTATTAATATCGGAACTGTAAAAGAAATACAATTTGTATCAGATTCATCTGTTGTGGTCAGCATTATTGTCAAAACAGAAGTTCAAAAATTTATTAAAAAAGATGCTCTTGCTAGCATTGGATCAGATGGTTTAATGGGCGATAAAGTTTTAACAATTTCGCCAGGAATTTCATCTAACGAAATCGTAAAAGATAATGCTACGATTGCATCAACCAAATCAGTTGAAATTGAAGATTTAATGAAAGGTTTGCAAAAAAGTGTCAATAATGCTGGAATTATAACTAATGAACTAGCAATTTTTACAAACAAAATGAATAATAATAATGGCGCATTGTCCAGATTAATGACCGATGAAAAATTTGCAAATTCGCTAACCAAAACATTAAGTAATTTAGAAAACAGCAGCAATAATTTTTCAACTTTTACAAATAAAATGAATAATAAAAATGGGGTTTTGTCTAAATTAGTAACTGATGAAAAACTTGGTAAGACTGTCGATTCAGCAGTTATAAATTTAAATGAAACTGTTAAAGCTGCACAAAATAATTTTTTACTTAAAGGCTATTTTAATAAAAAGAAAAAAGCTGAAGCAAAGAAGAAAAAAGCAGCAGAAAAGTTGTTGCAAGAAAAGACTAAAAAAAACAATTAACATCATAGTAATTATAATAAATTGAATTAAAATGAAAGCAAAAGAAATAAAATATTGCTGTCCAATGCACCGAGATATTCAAGGAAAACTAAACGATATTTGTTCAAAGTGTGGAATGCTATTGACAGTTTTTATTGGTGAAAATGCTGGAAAACAAAATGTCAAATATATTAAGTTCGAAACTTTTGTAGAAAATTACAATCGAAATTTAATTCAAAATATTACAATTTGAAAAAGTATTTAATAAAAATTTTAAAATTTATTACCTATTTCACTTTAATAATTATCGGAATTTTTTTAGTGTTGGTTTTACTTTTGCAAATTCCAAAAGTGCAATATTATGTCAAAGAAAAAGCGGTTGCTTATTTAGAAAATAAAATAAAAACCAAAGTCAAAATTGATAAAGTCGAAATTGGACTTCCAAAATTTATTATTCTTGAAGGCGTATATTTTGAAGATCAATCTAAAAGTATTTTATTATCAGCCAAAAAAATCAAAGTTGATATCAGTTTGTTTGAATTAATGAATAACAAAATCGAAATCAATTCTGTTGATTTGAATACTGTCGAAGCCAATATATATAAAAACGAAAATGGCACTTTCAATTTCGATTACATCATAAAAGCATTTGAATCAACAGAAAAACCAAAAGAAGAATCGCCACCAATAGAATTTTCTATTGATAAAATTAATTTAGATATAATTAAGTTTAGTTATATCGATTCGGTTTCGCAAAGCAAAATTATCGTCGATTTGGGACATTTTGACACAAAAATTAAAACTTTCGATTTAAAAAATGAATTAATCGAAATTGAAAATTTGGATTTAGAAAGCACTTCTTTTGCGTTCAGTTTAGATAAATTTCAGAAAGAAAAAATCGAAGAAATCCAAAAAGAAGATACTAATAATTGGAACGTAAAAGTCGAGAAAACCAATTTCAAAAACATCAATTTTATTTTTGATGATAATAATAGTCTTGCTTCAAAGAGCGGAATCGACTACAAACATTTGAATGTAAAAAACTTAAATCTTTATTTAGAAAAGCTCGATTATAATTCCAAAATTGTTTCAGGAAAAATAAATTCATTTGCCGTAAACGAAAAAAGTGGATTAATAATTCAAAACCTACAAACCGATTTTCATTACGGTCAAAAAAAAGGGTTTTTAAATAATTTATTTTTAAAAACTCCGCAAACTGTATTGCAAAAAGATATCGAAATCAAGTACAATTCAATTGCAGATTTATCTAAAAATTTACAAGATTTAGAGATTAATGCCAATTTAGAAAACAGCAAAATTGGAGTTCAAGACATTTTATTATTTGTTCCGAATCTACAAGAAAATAAATTTTTTGCCTCAAATTTAAACTCAGAAATCAATATAAATACCAAAATCTCTGGAAAATTAAATAACTTACTTATCCCAAATTTGGAAGTTTCTGGTTTTGGAAATACTAAAATTGCAATTTCAGGAAAAATAAATGGTTTGCCTGATTTTCAGAAATCTATATTTGATTTAAAAATTAAAAATCTACAAACAACTTCCAAAGATATTTATTCTATTATTCCAAAAAATACAATTCCTAAAACCATTTCTATTCCAAATACTATTGCAATTCAAGGAAATTTTATTGGCAAGATTGATGATTTTAATACAAATTTCAAGATGGTTTCTAGTTTTGGAAAAGCGAATGTTATCAATGCAAAATTTAATAATCAAAAGAAAAATCAGGAAAAATACATTGCTCAAACCGAATTTTTTGATTTCGATTTAGGCAAATTAACTCAAAATAAATCATTAGGCAAAATAACTTTAAAAGCCAATGTAAATGGAATAGGTTTTAATCCAAAAACTTCAAAAACAATCGTCGAAGGAACGATTACTAAATTTTATTACAATCAATATACTTACCAAAATTTAAAATTAAATGGTAAAATTAACAACGGATTATTTGACATTAATGCCAAATCTAAGGACAAGAATATAACTTTTGATTTGGTTTCAACAGGAAGTTTTAAAAACCAATATCCAACTGGTAAAGTAAGACTTGATATTGCATTTGCTGATTTGCAAAAAATTAAAGTTTACAATGCGCCAATGAAAATTCGCGGCAAACTAAATGCCGATATAAAAACCGCTGATATTGATTTTTTGAACGGAAAAATAAGTTTAGATAAGTTTACTATTGCCAATACAAAAGAACAAATCGTCTTGGATTCAATAACAATTTTGGCAATTTCTACTAAAGAAAATAAATTAATTAAACTAAAATCCCAATTTGCAAATGCCGAAATTTCAGGAAATTATAAATTATCTAAAATAGGAAATGCTATTCAAAATTCGATTTCTAAATATTATAATAGTATTCCAAAAATTAAAAAAATTAAAGCAGAAAATCAAGATTTTACATTTAATATTTTGGTCAAAGAAAGTCCGATTTTATTCAAGTTAATCCCAAACTTAAAAGCATTAGAACCTATAAATATTACAGGTAAATACAATTCTGTAAATGATTCGATTGTTTTGAATGGTAGAATTCCGAAATTGATTTATGGGGAAAATAATATTACAAATGCCATTATTAAGGTTGATAAAGTTTATAATTCATTAGTGTACAATTTATTTGTTGATGATTTCCAAACGCCGCAATTTCAGTTGCCACACACCACTTTATTCGGAAAATTAGAAGATGATGTTTTAGATTATAATTTACAAATTAAAGATTTAAAAGACGTTGACAAATATTATGTGGCAGGAAAATTGACAACTTCAAACGCCATTTCTGAAATTATTCTTGACCCAAATAAATTGTTATTGAATTACGAAAATTGGGCAATTTCGCCAGAAAATAAAATTCGTTTTGGAAAAAATCAATTATATGTAAATAATTTCGAATTATCAAAAACTGGAAATTCAATCAAAATTCAATCGCAATCCGAAAAGCCAAATGCGCCTATTGACATCGATTTTAAAGATTTTCAAATCGCAACCATTTTGAATATCGCACAAAAAAAAGAACTGCAAATTGATGGAAGAATAAACGGAAATGCAATTGTAAAAAATATTTTCAAAACGCCATTGTTTACTTCCGATTTGAATATTGATGATTTTGTTTTTAAAAACGCAATTGTTGGCAATTTGAACATTAAAGTTGATAATAATATTGCGAATAATTATAACACAAAAATCACTTTAACAGGTCAAGAAAATCAAGTTTTATTAGCAGGAATTTTTAAAAGTTCAGATGTGATTTTGGATATGATTTTGGATATTCAAAAACTAAATGTAAAAAGTTTAGAGGGCTTTACAGTTGATAATATCAAGGAAAGTTCAGGCTTTTTATCAGGTAAAATTAATATAAACGGAAAAGCACAAAAACCAAACTTAATTGGTGATTTAAAATTTAATGAAGTTGGTTTTAAAGCCACAAAACTCAATGCGAAATTTCAATCATTAAATGATAAAATCGTTTTTACAACAAATGAAATTTCGTTAAATAAATTCAGAATTAAAGATGAAAAAAGTAATGATCTAATTATTGACGGAAAAATAAATAGTACTGATTTTAGCAATTTAGGATTTAATCTTTCTATCGATGCAGATAATTTTAATGCCATAAATTCCGCAGCAAAAGACAACGATTTATACTATGGAAATTTATTTTTAGACAATCATTTGAAAGTAAAAGGTACAATGAATAGCCCGATTGTTGACGGAAATATCAAGATTAATAAGGACACAAAATTTACTGTAGTTTTGCCTCAAGACAATCCGTCAATCGCTGATAGAGAAGGAATTGTGGAGTTTATCGACCAAGATAATCCGAAATTAAATGGAACAATTGCAGTTGATGAAAATTTGAGCAAATCAGACATAAAAGGCATCAACGCATCGGTAAATATTGAAATTGACAAAGACGCAGAATTGTCACTGGTTATTGATAAAGCCAATGGCGATTTCTTAAAGTTAAAAGGCGAAGCCCAATTAAATGGTGGTATTGACCAATCTGGAAAAACTACTTTAACAGGTCGATATGACTTGAATGAAGGAAGTTACGAAATGAGTTTTAATTTAATCAAACGAAAATTCGATATCAAAAAAGGCAGTTATTTACTTTGGACTGGCGAACCCACAACCGCCGATGTCAGCATTACTGCAGTTTACAAACTCGAAACTGCACCAATAGATTTATTAAACGACCAACTTGGAAATTTAAGTGGCGATACTCGAAACACTTACAAACAGAAAATTCCTTTTGAAACAGAATTGAAAATGAAAGGCGAGTTATTGAAACCTGAAATTAGTTTTAATATCGTTTTACCCGAAGGAAACAACTCGGTTTCGACCGAAATTATCAATGCTACACAAGCAAAATTAACCCAACTTCGGCAAGAACCAGACGAATTAAATAAGCAAGTTTTTGCCCTTTTATTATTGAATAGATTTATTGGCGAAAATCCATTTGCAAGCGAAAGCGGCGGCACAACAGCACAAGGTTTGGCACGTGAAAGTGCAAGTAAAATTTTATCGCAGCAACTTAATAATTTGGCCAGTGATTTAATAAAAGGCGTTGAATTGGATTTTAATCTCGATTCAACCGAAGATTACACCACTGGAAAAAAAGAAAATAAAACCGATTTGAATGTTGGTTTATCAAAAACGTTGCTCAATGACAGGTTAAAAGTTACCGTCGGAAGTAGTTTTGGCGTTGAAGGTCCACAGCAAGTAAATGAAAAACAAACTACTATTGGTGGCGACTTATCGGCTGATTATCAATTGACTAAAGATGGGCGATACAAGGTTCGTGCCTATCGAAAAAATAAATATCAAGTTGCATTGCAAGGTCAAGTTATCGAGACAGGCGTTGGATTTATCATCACTATCGATTATGATAAATTTAAAGAATTGTTTCAGAAATATAAAAAATGATTAACTGTTCTTCGAAGTCTCTGACTTCGAAGTAGTGTTTAATGGTCTCTGACCATTTTAATAAAGTTCAGAGAACTTTTACACCCCTACGAAGTCGGAGACTTCGCAGAACTTATAATGTACAATAAAAAACAAATGAAAAATACAATATACATTTTACTTTTTACTTTCCTTGCAACTTCTTGTAGCAATACAAAATATTTAGCAGAAGGCGAATTATTGTATGTTGGCGGAAAAGTAAAAATCGAAAATGATTCGATATCTAAAAAAGAACGAAAAAATTTAGAAAGCGAAATGAATAAATTAATTCGACCAATTCCTAACAATAAAATTCTAGGTTTGAGACCAAAATTATTAATTTATAATTGGGCTGGAAAAGTAACTAAAGAAAAAGGTTTTTGGCATTGGTTGAAATTTAAAGTTGGTGAACCTCCAGTTTTGTTTAGTCAAGTCGATTTGAATTACAACAAAAGTGTCTTACAAAATTATATCGAAAATAACGGTTATTTTAATGCAACTAGTAAATCTGATTCAATTCAAATAGATAAAAAAGTCAAAGCAGAATATGTTATAAATCCCAATAAACAATACAAAATTAGAGAAGTTAAATTTCCGACTGACAGTTCTGAAATTGCAATAGAAGTTTCTAAATTACAAGATAAAAGTTTTTTAAAAGTTGGCGAAGCATACAGTTTAGATAAAATAAAAGCTGAACGAAACCGAATAGATTCAAGATTAAAAGAGAAAGGCTTTTTTTATTTCAATGCTGATTATTTAAAAATTCAAGTCGATTCTACTGTTGGTTATAAACAAGTAGACTTAATTTTAAAAATAAAAGAAGAAACGCCCGAAAAATCAAAAATGGCTTTCAAAATCAATAAAATACTTATTTATCCAAATTATGTTTTAGGTCAAGATAGCATATCAATTACTGGAAAAAAACACGAAGATTTTGAAATTTTTGATACTGAAAATACTTTTAATCCAAGAATATTCGACCGAACATTATATTTTAAAAAAGGCGATTTGTACAACCGAACCAACCATAATTTATCATTGAATCGTTTGGTTAATCTTGGAACTTTTAAGTTTGTAAAAAACCAATTTAAAATTTCCGATTTATTAAAAAATAGTTTGGATGCGTACTATTATTTAACACCATTTACTCGAAAATCGATTCGAGTTGAATTGTTAGGCAAAACAAATTCAGCCAATTACACAGGAATCGAATTGAACATAAATTGGAGCAATAGAAATACGTTTCGTGGTGCAGAATTATTAACGATTTCTGCATTTGGCGGGTTTGAAGTGCAAGTTTCTGGCGAAAACAATGGTTTTAATGTTTATCGATTTGGATCGGAAGCCAACTTATTTTGGCCCAGAATTATTGCGCCATTCAAGTTTACTTCGTCAAGTGGATATGTTCCAAAAACCAAAGCAACTTTAGGTTATGAATATCAAAATCGGACGCAATTGTATTCGTTACAAACTTTTAAGGCCTCATTCGGATATTTATGGAAAGAAAACGAACGCAAAGACCACGAATTGAATATTTCGGAAATCACATTTGCAAGTCCACAAAACGTTACCGAATTGTATCAATCGAAAATTCTAGCCAATCCTGCATTACAAAAAGTTATAGAAAAGCAATTAATTTTTGGACCTACTTATTCGTATACCTATTCGAATATGATGCAAAAAAATAAAAAGCATACTTTTTACAATAAAATTAATGCCGATTTTTCAGCCAATATAACTGGATTAATTGCTGGTTCAAATATTAAAAAAGGCGACACAACCAAAGTTTTTGGAATTCCATTCAGTCAATTTGTAAAAGTTGAAAACGAATTTAAACATTATCTCAAGTTAAATGAAAAATCGCAATTAGTAAGTAGATTTATTGCTGGAGTTGGTTTTGCTTACGGAAATTCAGACGAAATGCCCTTTATTAAACAATTTTTTAATGGTGGAACCAATAGTTTACGAGCTTTTCGTGCTCGTTCAATTGGACCAGGAAGTTTTAAGGAAACTACAACTAATGTTTTTTTACCAGACCAATCTGGCGATTTAAAGTTAGAATTTTCTACGGAATATCGAGCGAATATTTACAAATTCATTAATGGTGCATTATTTGTAGACGCTGGAAACATTTGGTTATTGAATGATAATACCAATAAACCAAACTCCAAATTTTCTAAAGATTTTCTAAACGAAATTGCTGTGGGAACTGGTATTGGGTTGAGATTTGATTTTTCTTTTTTGGTATTAAGAACCGATTTGGCATTTCCACTCAGAAAACCATATTTGCCTGATGGAAATAGATGGGTAATTGACAAAATTGCTTTTGGAAATAATACTTGGCGCAGCGAAAATTTGGTTTTTAATTTAGCAATTGGTTATCCATTTTAAATTATTCAATTATAAAAGACTATGAATTATACAAATTTAACATAGAATTTTATAATCAGATTTTCATTTTAAATCATTAAATTTATATGTTATGATTTTAATCATTAAATAAAAATGGAAACAGCAAAAACGTTATTTACTTGCCCAATGCATCCTGAAATTATAAAAGACAGTTCAGGTTCTTGTGCTATTTGTGGAATGGATTTGGTGCCAATGAATCCAAACGATTCTGAAGATCAAAAAATCTACAAAGATTTGCTCAAAAAAATGAAAGTAGCAGTCATTTTTACCGTTCCAGTTTTTGCAATTGCAATGACAGAAATGATTAACAACAATCCGTTACTCAAAATAATGGATGCCAAATATTGGAATTGGGTACAACTTATACTAACACTTCCTGTAGTTTTTTATGCTTGCTGGATGTTCTTCGTTCGTGCTTTCAAATCCATTGTTACTTGGACTTTGAATATGTTTACACTCATTGGAATTGGAACTGGAGTGGCTTTTTTATTTAGTTTATTCGGAATGTTTTTTCCAGATGTTTTCCCAAATGAGTTTAAAAATCATAATGGAACAGTTTCACTTTATTTTGAAGCAACCGCTGTAATTTTAACCTTAGTTTTATTAGGGCAATTATTAGAAGCCAAAGCGCATAGCCAAACCAGTGGTGCCATTAAAGAATTATTAAAATTGGCACCAACAGAAGCAACTTTAGTTGTTGATGGAAGTGATAAAACAATCTCTATTCACGATATTAAAAAAGGAGATTTATTGCGAGTAAAACCTGGAGATAAAATTCCGGTTGATGGAAAAATAACCGATGGCGAAAGCAGTATTGACGAAGCAATGATAACTGGAGAACCAATTCCTGTTGATAAAAAGGCAGCCGATAATGTGATAGCAGGAACCATAAACGGAAACAAATCGTTTGTAATGATTGCCGAAAAAGTAGGATCAGAAACTTTGCTTTCGCAAATTGTTAAAATGGTCAATGATGCCAGTCGATCGAAAGCACCAATCCAGAAATTGGCCGATAGTATTGCCAAATATTTTGTTCCAATTGTAGTCATTATTTCGGTAATAACCTTTTTTGTTTGGGCGAAATTTGGTCCAGAACCAGCATTAGCTTACGGATTTATAAATGCAATTGCAGTTTTAATTATTGCTTGTCCGTGTGCCTTAGGATTAGCAACACCAATGTCGGTGATGGTTGGCGTTGGAAAAGGCGCACAATTAGGTGTTTTGATAAAAAATGCCGAAGCGTTAGAATATATGAATAAAGTAAATGTGCTGATAACTGATAAAACAGGAACAATTACCGAAGGAAAACCATCAGTAGAAAAAATATATTCTGTAATTAGTGAAGAAGATAATTTGTTGCAAAATATCGCTTCATTAAACCAATACAGCGAACATCCATTGGCGCAAGCTGTTGTGAATTTTGCCAAAACAAAAACGATTTCATTAATAGAAGTCAAAAATTTTGAAGCAGTTGCAGGAAAAGGAGTTATAGGAACAGTAACCAACAAAAAAGTAGCATTAGGCAATAAAAAACTAATGGAACAAGTCAAAGCCATAATTTCTGATGATTTAGAAAACAAAATAATTACCGAACAAAAACTGGGAAAAACAGTTTCATACATTTCAATTGATGGCGTTGCTGTTGGTTTTATAGCCATCTCTGATAAAATAAAAGAAACAAGTGCAGCAGCCATAAAAGAACTAATTCGTCAGGGTGTTGAAGTTATGATGATTACAGGCGACAATGAAAATACTGCAAAATCTGTAGCAGCAGAACTCGGATTGAGTTCATTCATTGCTGGTGCTTTACCAGAAGATAAACTAAACGAAATCAAACGATTACAATCCAAAGGAAAAATAGTAGCCATGGCTGGCGATGGAATAAACGATGCTCCTGCATTGGCGCAAGCCGATATTGGAATTGCCATGGGAACAGGAACTGATGTTGCTATTGAAAGTGCGAAAATAACATTAATAAAAGGCGATTTGCAAGGCATCGTGAAAGCTAAAAATTTGAGCCACGCTGTAATACGAAATATTAAACAAAACTTGTTTTTTGCTTTCTTCTATAATGTTTTAGGAGTTCCAATTGCCGCAGGAGTTTTATATCCATTTTTCGGAATATTGCTTTCGCCAATGATTGCAGCTTTGGCTATGAGTTTCAGCTCGGTTTCTGTAATTTTAAATGCACTACGTTTACGAAGTTTAAAACTTTAGAAAAATAAAATCGGGCGACAGCGAAACTGAAGTTTGGGCAACAGCAAATCTGACGAAATTTAAAATACATTTATTATGAAAAATTTAAAATTGATTTCTACCAAAATGGTTTCATTATTAACAATTTTTTTATTAGTAATTTCATTAACAGTAAATGCGCAAACTGCAAAAAAATCTACAATGATGAAAGATTGTTGTATGATGAAAGACGGTAAAATGATGGTGATGAAAGACGGCAAAACCACGCCAATGGAAAAAGATATGGTGTTGGAAAATGGTACAAAATGTATGGTTAACGGAGAATGTACTATGAAAGATGGTAAAAAAATGCAAATGAAAAACGGAGATTGCATGGAAATGAGTGGCAAAATGTGTAACGATAAAATGAAAAAAATGGAAACTAAAAAAACAAAAAAAATGGCAGTTATGAATTATAGTTGTCCAATGCACCCAGAAGTTACCAGCGATAAAGCTGGCAAATGTTCTAAATGTGGAATGGACTTGGTTAAAAAAACATAAACTATAAATCTATCAATTATCCTAAATTTTTATGTGATTTTCAATTAGTACAAATAATTTAGGATAATTTTTTTAACAAATGATTGGTAGTGATCAATAATAATATTTTTAACTTTGTGATAGTGAAAAAACAGTTACACATATTAATTATAATTTTAACACTTGGCTTCTTTATGTCGCCAACTTTGAGTTATGCGTGTGGAACTAAAACCGAGAAATCGTGTTGCAAAAAAGAAAAAACCTCCGAAACTGAAAAGAAAGACTGTTGCAAAAAGAAAGGCTCACAAAACAAAGACAATAGTTGTGGCGGAAAATGTGGACACTCAAATTGCACATCTTCAACAACAGTAAATTTTAGTATAATTTCATTTTACGAAATTAACTTCAAAAATAATAATTTTGATTTTTTCGAAGAAAAATCAAAATTTTATCATTCAAAAACCTTTATTTCTTCAGGTTTTACTTCCATTTGGCTCATTCCTAAAATAGGCTAAACTTTTTTTTTGACAGCCATAAGTCTGTCTTCTCGAAAGCAAATACTTTGCTTTTAAAATTATTTATTTACAAAAAATTAAAATTTATTATAATGAAATCAATATCAAAAATATTGGTAGCAATCACAGTATTGTTATCATTCATATCTTGCAATGCACAAATTAAAAATGCAAAAACAGAAACCTTTAAAATTTACGGAAACTGCGATATGTGCGAAAAAACAATTGAAAAAGCAGGAAATCTAAAAAAAATAGACAAAGTAGATTGGAACGTAGATACAAAAATGGCTACTATAACTTACGATAGTAAAAAAACCAGTCAAGATGCAATTTTAAAACGCATAGCATTAAGTGGTTACGATAGCGACAAATTTCTTGCACCAGATAACGCTTATTCAAAACTACCAGGTTGTTGTCAATACGATAGAGTTGCAAAAGTTCCAGTCAAAACTGAACCAAAAAATGAAGTAGTAACAGAAAACCATAATAATCATGCAAACCATACCGAAATGTCAAAAGTTGAAGTTCAAGAAGTATATCAACTAAATGCAGTTTTCGACAACTACTTTGCCGTAAAAGATGCGTTAGTAAAAACAGATGGCAACACAGCATCTACAAAAGCAACGGCTTTGCTTTCAGCAATCAACGCTGTTAAAATGGAAACTTTAAAAACAGACGAACACAATGTTTGGATGAAAATTTTAAAAAGTTTGACTGCAAAAGCAAAAGCAATTTCTGAAACACAAGATACTGAAAGACAAAGAAAAGAATTTGATGATTTGTCGTTAAATATCTACGATTTAATCAAAGTTTCAAAACAAGAAACTCCAACCTATTACCAATTTTGTCCAATGGCAAATGACGGGAAAGGTACCAATTGGTTGAGTAAAGAAAACGCTGTAAAAAATCCTTACTATGGTTCTATGATGTTGAGTTGTGGAAAAGTGGTGGAAACTATAAAATAGATAATAAAGGTGAAATCTTGAAATATTTCGCCTTTTTTAAATCCAAATAAGATGAAAAATAAAAAATTATTATTCAAATTAGCACTAATTATATTGTTTCTATCTCAATCTATTTTCGCTCAAAAAATCGTTCGTTACGATTTATATGTACGTGATACAATCGTAACTTTTGGCGATAAGCCAAAACGCGCCATTGCTGTAAACGGTCAAATCCCAATGCCAACACTAACTTTTACCGAAGGCGACATTGCCGAAATTTATGTACACAATGAGTTAAAAGAAGAAACATCGTTGCATTGGCACGGATTATTTTTACCAAACAAAGAAGATGGCGTTCCCAATTTAACCCAAATGCCCATCAAACCCAACACAATACACAAATACACTTTTCCAATTATTCAACACGGCACACATTGGTATCACAGCCATTCAGGACTACAAGAACAAATAGGAATGTACGGAAATTTTGTAATGCTCAAAAAAGTTCCCTCTCCTTCGGGGAGGGCGGAGGGTGGGGCTTCAACGTTCAGAAAAGGAATAGACGATTTGCCAAGTATTCCAATAGTTTTGAGCGAATGGACAGACGTAAATCCTGATAATGTTCATCGAATGTTGCATAACGCAACCGATTGGTTTGCTATTCAAAAAGGAACAACACAAAGTTATTTCGAAGCAATTCAACAAGGTCATTTCAAAACCAAAGTTACCAACGAATGGAAACGAATGAACGCAATGGACGTTAGCGATGTATATTACAACAAGTTTCTAATCAACGGAAAAAACGAAAGCCAAGTCTCCTCTCCTTTAGAGAGGACGGAAGGTGAGGTTTTCAAAGGTGGCGACAAAGTACGTTTACGAATTTCAAACGGTGGAGCATCAACCTATTTTTGGCTGAACTATGCAGGCGGAAAAATTACCGTTGTTGCCAACGATGGTAACGATGTAGAACCTGTCGAAGTCGATAGATTAATCGTTGCAGTTTCTGAAACCTACGATATTGTTGTAACCATTCCAGCCGACAAAACGGCTTACGAATTTTTGGTAACTTCCGAAGACCGCACAAAATCAGCATCATTATATTTGGGCGATGGCATCAAACAACTCACTTCTACCCTACCAAAATTAAAATATTTTGAGGGTATGAAAATGATGAACGATATGATGAAAATTAACGGAGATTTAGACGATATGGCAATGAGTATGTCTTACAATCAAATGGATATGAATGTAGTAATGTACCCAGAAATTACAGGCGAAGCAAAACCAAAAAGCGAAAAAATGGGCAATATGAAAATGACCGAAGACGATTATAACAGCAACAAACTTTCGGATATTGTAACCCTAAATTATGCAATGTTAAAATCGCCTTCCAAAACAACGCTTCCAAAAAATGCACCAGTAAAGGAATTAAAATTTGAACTCACAGGAAATATGAATCGCTATGTTTGGAGTTTAGACAACAAAGTAGTTTCAGAAACCGATAAAATTCTAATCAAAAAAGGCGAAAATGTACGCATTACAATCTACAACGGCTCAATGATGCGACACCCAATGCACTTGCACGGACACGATTTTAGAATAATAAACGGTCAAGGCGACTACGCACCACTAAAAAACATCATCGATATTATGCCAATGGAAACCGATGTTTTAGAATTTAACGCCAATGTAGAAGGCGATTGGTTTTTTCATTGTCATATCTTGTACCATATGATGAGTGGAATGGGTAGAGTTTTAAGTTACGAAAACCAAGCACCAAATCCATTAATTCCAAATCCAAAATTGGCAAAACGCAAATTATTTGCCGACGATAGAAAATTTCATTTTATGGCAGAAAACGATTTTGCAACCAATGGAAACGATGGCGAAGCAATGTATCAATCAACTCGTTGGAGCATTGGCACAGAATGGCGTTTGGGTTACAAAAGTCATCACGGTTACGAAACCGAAACACACGTTGGTTATTATATTGGTAAAATGCAATGGATAATGCCATTTATAGGTTTCGATTGGCGATATAGAAAAATGGAAAATGGTGAAACAGAAAAAAACCTTTTTGGACAAGGAAGCACCAAAGATGTCCGCTCGGTTTTTAGTACAGGATTAGAATATACAATGCCAATGCTTATAAAAGCACAAGCAGAAATTTTTACCGATGGAAATTTCAGATTACAATTTGAAAGAATGGATATTCCAGTTTCTAAACGTTTACGAATGAACCTAATGTGGAACACAGACAAAGAATATATGGCGGGTTTTAGATATATTATAAAAAGAAATTTTGGAGTAACAATTCATTACGATAGCGATATGGGATTTGGTGCAGGAATAAATTTGAATTACTAAAAATATGAATTTTATAACATTCAACAAAAATTTTGTAAATACATTTTTCAAATAAAATGTAATATTTGTAAAAAATGTAGTAGTTTTTTTTCTTAAAAGATTGCCTTAAAATTTTGAATAATTATTAAAAATTAAATTGTGTAGAAAATGTAAGTTACGATCATAAAGTAACATTATTTTATCTTGACAAATGCATTTGAAAATAATTAAACATTAGATTTTGGTAATCTTTTTTTATGAAATTAAATTATGTTTTATTTATTAAAACAACAGCATCATTTGTAATTCCATAAACCAAATCATTTTCGGTTGGAACCAAATAAAAATTTCCGGTAAACTCACCAAAAGCGGGCAAAATCATTTGATTCGGTTTCTGAAAAAAGCAAGACAGATTCAAATATTGCCTACCAATTCCTTTCAGTTTAATTCCGGGATGAATGTGACCACAAAAATTAAAAAAACCATTGTTCTCAGTCGGATGATGTGTCAATAAAAAATCATCAATAATTATTTCTGAAAATGTTTTTACATTCAAATCTTGATAATTGTGTTTCGCAATAATATCATGGTTGCCTTCCACCAGAATAATTTCTTGACTAATTGCCTTTGTCCAATTCGCAAATAATTCCCACTCCTTATTTATTTTACTATGAAATAAATCGCCCAGAAAAATAATATTTTCTGGTTTAAATAAATCAACAACTAAATTTAATCTTGTGAAATTTTCAAAAATAGCATCGTTCGGAATTGCCATTCCGTGTTTTCTAAAATGCGCTACTTTTCCCAAATGCACATCGCTAATTAAAAGAATATTTTTTTCTTCCCAAAAAATCGCACCAAATTGATGCAATGTGAAATTTTGATTCTGAATTTTTATTTTCATTGTTTAATAAACATTTATTTAAACCATTAAGATATTAAGGCTCATTAAGAATTTAAGAGGAATATTTCGAAATATAATTTGAAATAATAAAACTTTAAATAGTATAAAGTCAACTTTTAATTTTTCTGCTAAAAAAACAAAAGTAAACCTTAATGAATCTTAATACCTTAATGGTTCAAAAAAAATAATCATTTCATGTAACTAGCAGTCATTTTTGCAATACGTTCCGCCAAAGTTTCGCTAGTTAATTTTTCTCGCAATCTATCGGTAATTATAGGAAAACTAAAAGGTGTTGGTTTTTCACATTGTTTCCAAACAATATCTTGGTTGTTAATTCGTTCCAAAGATTGCAACAATCGACCTTCTTCCAACTGATGTTCAAAAGTTTCAATATACGCTTGTTGCAACAATAAATTGTCAGGTTCATAATCTCGAAAAACTTCAAACAGCAATTGTGAACCACTTTGTAAATGCTTTGTTTTTATTGGTTTTCCAGGCATTCCAGTAAAAACCAATCCAGCAATTACAGCAATATCTCTAAATTTTCTACGAGCCATTTCTGTGGCGTTCATGCTTTTTTGCAAATCGTGATGTACGTATTCGGTAGAAAATAAATTATTGTCAAAAACCGCTTGCATATCAATTTTTTGATCCGAAAGCAATTCAAATCCGTAATCATTATAAGCCAAAGAAAACGAAATTGGCGACAACAAACTAATTCTATACGACAAAATACTTGCTAAAGCTTCGTGCACAAACCTGCCCTCAAACGGATAAAAGATGGCATGAAAACCTTCTCTTGTTTTAAATGTTTCTATTAAAAATTCATCGGTATTTGGGACAATACTTTCTCTTCTTTGTCTGTCGAAAATAGGTTTTAATGCTTTTAGTTCTGGAGATAAATTTTCTGTATTTGCAGCATACAATTCTTCGCGCAACAACTCACTCATTTGTGCCGATAAGGTCATTCTTCCTCCCATCCAACTCACGGTTCTTGATGCTTTTTTTGTATCGGCTTTTCGAACCAATACATTCATATTTTTTATAGCATAAAATTCCAGTTTTTTACCAGCAAAAGTAAACGTATCGCCACGAGTTAATTTCGATACAAACCATTCTTCAATAGAACCAATATAACCGCCACTCAAAAATTTTACATTTAAATTGGCATCGCTTACAATTGTCCCAACTTGCATTCGATGATGCATTGCAATCATTCGACTATTTATTTTATACAATCCGTTTGCTTCAATTTCTACTTTTTTATATTCGTCATACGCTTGTAAACTCTGACTTCCGTGAGTTATAAAATTCAAAATCCAATTCCAATTTTCTTCCGATAAATTCTGATAGCAAAATGTTTTCTTTACTTCTTTAAATATTTCATCTGGAAAAAATCCGTCTGAAACTGCCAAGGTATTCAAATACTGAATTAAAACATCATAGCTATTCAAATACGGAACTCTGTCTTCTACAATCGTTTCGGCAGCAGCTTTTTTGAGAGCCGAAGCCTCAATCAATTCCATTGCGTGCGTGGCAAGAAAATAAATTACACTTTCTTTTCCGGGTTGATGACCGCTTCTTCCAGCACGTTGTAAAAATCGAGCAACACCTTTTGGTCCACCAATTTGCACAATAGTTTCGACAGGCGCAAAATCGACACCCAAATCCAAACTCGACGTGCAAACCACCACTTTTAACTCTTCGTTTTTAATAGCATTTTCTACCCAAACTCGGGTTTCACGAGCAATACTTCCGTGGTGCATTGCCATTTCGCCAGCAAATTCTGGATATTTTTCTAATAAAGATTGAAACCACAATTCGCACTGTAATCTCGTATTGGTAAAAATCAATGTTGTTTTGCTTTTCCTAATAATTTTTGCCACATCGGCAATCAAGTGCAAACCCATGTGACCACGCCACGGAAAAGTTTCCATTTTCTCTGGAATGATAGATTTTACTGTGATTTTTTTATTGATATTGGCTTTAATCAAAACCGAATTTGTAAACGCATCCGAATTATTTCCCAACAAAACTTCTTGTGCCAATTCTAAGTTTCCAATAGTGGCGGAAATTCCCCAAATGCGCATTTTTGGGGAAATAATTTTTAATCTTGATAACGCCAATTCCATTTGAACACCACGTTTTGTACCCAATAATTCGTGCCATTCATCAATAACAATCGCAGAACAATTAGCAAATGTTTTAGCATATTCTTTGGTTGCCAAAAGCAATTGTAAACTTTCAGGTGTGGTGATTAGCAAATCGGGCATTTTGTTTTTTTGCTTCGTTCTTTCAGATGTTGATGTGTCTCCAGATCGAATTCCGACCGTCATTTGTGTTCCTAAATCGGTCGCAACTCGTTCAGCTGCTTGTTTTATTTCAACAGAAAGTGCGCGCAAAGGCGTAATCCAAATGGCTTTTAATCCAGGTTTATGTTTCGTTTTGTAATCGGGGTTTTGTTTTATGTAATTAAGAACTATAGGAAACCAAAGTGCATAGGTTTTTCCGCTACCAGTTGGCGCGTTGAGTAAACCGTTTTTGCCTTGCAGAAATGCTGTCCAAGTTTGGGTTTGGAACTGAAATGGTTTCCAGTTTTGATTGTGGAACCAATTTTCTGCAATTTGGTATAATTGTTCTCTGTTCATTAATTATACTGAAATTTTAATTTAAAAAATTCAAGATTTTTAAACCATTAAGATATTAAGTTTCATTAAGTGTATGGCTTCTTAATATTTCTTAATATCTTAATTGTTATATTTTTTATTATAGAAATCCTAAAATTATTTAAAAAATTCAAGATTTTTAAACCATTAAGATATTAAGTTTCATTAAGTGTATAGCTTCTTAATATTTCTTAATATATTAATGGTTATATTTTTTATTATAATAATAGTCAAATAAAGATTTTAATTTTTAAAAAAACTGCTAAATAATCATTGCTTTCAAATCTTCGATTGAATTTGCATCATCAATTTTCTTGTCCAATCGCCACCTCAAAATTCTCGGAAAACGAGTTGCAACACCGCTTTTGTGTCGTTTGGAAAGTGCAATACCTTCGAACCCAATTTCAAAAACTAATTCGGGTGTCACGCTTCTAACTGGTCCAAATTTATCGACGGTGTTTTTCTTGATAAAATCATCTACTTGCCTAAATTCGGCATCGGTTAATCCAGAATATGCTTTCGCAAAAGTTACCAATTCTCGTTCGCCTTTTTCGTTATTTTGCCAAAGGGCAAATGTATAATCTGTAAATAAATTACTTCGTCGTCCGCTGCCACGCATGGCATAAGTCAAAACAGCATCAATTACCAAAGGTTCCAATTTCCATTTCCACCAATCGCCTTTTTTTCGCCCGACTTGATAGGTAGAATCTTTGTGTTTTATCATCAAACCTTCACTTTTCATTTCTCTAGCACGCATTCTTTCGGTGGCAACATCTTCCCAAGAATTTAATATTTTTCTTTCTGATAAATAAAATGGAAGGTTTTTATCTTTTATAGTTTTAAATAAACTTTCTAATAAATTTCTGCGTTCTTCAAATGGTAAACTCCGAATATCATTGCCTTCCCATTCTAATAAATCATACGCTTTTAAAATCACTGGATTACTTTTCAATAAAGCTGCCGACGTTGTTTTGCGACCAATACGAGTTTGCAAATCATTGAAAGTTCCAATTTCATTATTTGGAAAAGCCAAAATTTCTGCATCAATAACCGTTCCGTTCGGAATAATTCCAACGAACAAATGAAATTCAGGATATTTATCGGTAACTAATTCTTCGCCACGCGACCAAATAAAAATCTCGTTTTCACGGATGATAGTTTGCGACCGAATGCCGTCCCATTTGTGCTCTACCGACCAATCTTCAGGATTTCCAAGATTTGAAACTTCGCCTTCAATTGGATATGCCAAATAAAACGGATATGGTTTCGACAAATAATCGCTGCTTTTTTCGTCTAGAATTAATTCCTGAAAAGTGACTTTGTTCGGATCCCAATTTCCCATTAATTTATAAGCCAAAGCATCTTCTTCTACATTTTCGGCTTTTGACAAAGCACGTGTCATCAATTTTTGGCTTACACCGATACGGAAACTTCCTGTAATTAATTTGGTAAAAACAAAGCGTTCGTAATAATTTAAAGCCAACCAATTTTCGTGCAAATAAGCTCGTTTTTCTTCGTCAGTTATCTTTTTTAAAGCGATGATTTCTTGCAAGTATTTGGTTAAACTTTTATCAGAATGTTTTTTGGTTGTGGGAATTATAAGTGCAATTGTTTCGGCTAAATCACCCACAATATGATAACTTTCTTCGAAAAGCCACATGGGAATATTTGCCAATTCATTTGCCCAAAGGCGCAATAAAGTTGTGTTTACTGGTCTTGGCGGACGACGATGTGACAGAATTGCAATGGTCCAAACTTTGTCTTCTGGCGATGCATTCTTGAAATATTCGGTCAAGGCATCGACTTTTATCGTTGTTTTATTGGAACTGTCTAATGCTTTTATAAGGTTGGCGAAGTTTTTCATTTTTTTACCGCTAATTCGCTAATTTTTTATTTTATTTCGCCAAAGATTTAACTGATTTTCACAGATTAAAATTATGACACAAAATTTTTAATATGTAAATTTAAAAAGAATTATAATGTTGCTTTCTACAGATTTTAAAATCCTTTTTAATTTTTTAAATCTGTAGCAAAAAGAAATTACAATTCTGTAACAATATCCGTTTCAACTTCTTTTTCCATTTCCGCAGCTTCGCCTTCGTATTGCGTCTTTTCAGTTCGAGCATCGTAACCTAATTCGCGTAAATATTTCGAAAAAATATCGGTATAACCGTGTGTGCAAATAATTTTTTCTGCGCCAGTTGCTTTGATACTATCCAACAAAGAATACCAATCGCAATGGTCACTCAACACAAATCCTTTGTCAATCGCACGTCGTCTTCTTGCGCCTCGAAAAGCCATCCAACCACTTGCAGAACCAGTTACAAAAGGCGTCATTTTACGAATCCACGTACTTCCGTGAGCACTTGGCGGTGCGAGAACTATATTTCCTAATAAATCTTCTTTTTTAGTTTCTCGAGTAACCAATGTTGTTGGCGGAAAATCAACAATAGGACGCAAAACTTTCGTCATATTTTCGATGGCTCCGTGTGTGTAAATTTTTCCGTTATTAGTATCTAAATATTTTAATAATCGTTGTGCTTTACCTAAAGAATACCCAAATAATATTGACGTTTTACCTTCTGCCCTATTTTCTGCCCACCAATTATTAATGTCCGTCATCACTTCGGCTTGTGGTGTCCATTTGAAAGCTGGCAATCCAAAGGTACATTCTGTAATAAAAGTGTCGCATTTTACCACTTCATAAGGAACCGAAATTCCATCATCTTCAGTTTTATAATCGCCTGTAAAAACCCAAACTTCGCCTAAATATTCCACCCTAATTTGCGCACTACCAATAATATGTCCAGCAGGATGAAGCGAAAATTTGACATTATTAACTACAAACGTTTCATTCCAATTTTTCCCAGTCACATTTATTTCGCCCAAACGATGTCTAATAATCGGCACATTGGTGTTATGTGTAATATAATTTTCGTGTCCCCAACGCGAATGATCGGCGTGACCGTGCGTGATGATGGCGTTTTTTACAGGTCGCCAAGGATCGAGGTACACATCGGCTTGTTGGCAATAAATTCCTTTATCGTTAAAAGCTAAAAGTGGAATTTTCATTAAAATTTATTTTTATAAAATTAGTTTTTATAATTTTAAGAAAAAATAATTGTTTAAAATTTAACGATTGTTATATTATTTTAATTATTATTTACTAGATTATTTATATTTTGAAAGTATGAATTCTATAACTTTTGTAGATAATTGTGTAACAAAATTTTAGTATAAACTTTATATGTTTGCGTTAGTAGATTTTTTTTATAAGAGATTGTTTATAGAAAAATAGAATCTTTAAATCAAATAAAATTGTGTAGTAAATTTAAATTACAATCAAAATGTAATATTATTTAGACTTGGCAAATGCATTTGAAAATGAAATGGAAAATTCTTTGGCAATCTCTTTTTTTTATTCAAAATATAATGAAAAATGAAACAATAAATAAGCTTTTATTCGACGAACAAAAGCACCTCGAAAAATTGCATAAAATTGTAAAAGATGCAATTGATTCAGAAGAGTTAATTATCCATAATTTATTAAATCCTGAAATAGAAAATTTAGATTTTGGTCAAAAAATTTCAGATAAAGTTGCAGAATTTGGAGGAAGTTGGAAATTTATAATTTCCTTTTTTATTGTTTTAGCAATTTGGATTGTTTTTAATGTTTTGTCCATTGGAGTTTACAAATTTGATCCTTATCCGTTTATATTAATGAATTTAATTTTGTCTTGTATTGCTGCCTTACAAGCTCCAATAATTATGATGAGTCAAAATCGTGTAGAACAAAAGGACAGAAAAAGAAGTGAAAACGATTATTTAATTAATTTAAAAGCCGAAATGCAAATACGCAGTCTCAATCAAAAAATAGATTTATTGCTAGAAGAACAAATAAAAACATTATTTGAAACCCAAGAAAAACAATTTGAATTACTAAAAGAAATAAATCTTAAAATCAATAAAAAAACTTAAATTTTTTTATTAGATTTTTTAAATACTTATATAATTAATTAACAATAATAAAATTCTAAATAATGAAAACAAACAAATTGATTTTAGTAACGATACTTTTTTTAATTTTTAATTTATCTAAAGCACAAGTTTCTGTTAATGTTAATATTGGCAAGCCTCCAGTTTGGGGACCAGTAGTCACGACAGAAGAGTATTATTATTTGCCAGATATTAATTCGTATTATGATATTCAACAATCTCAATTTATTTATTTGAGTAACGGTGCTTGGATTCGTTCAGTCTCATTACCAAGACGATATAGAAGTTATGATTTAAATACTGGTTATGTAGTTGTTTTAAATGATTATCATGGTCGCAATCCGTACAAAAATTTTAAAAACCACAAAGTGAAATATTATAAAAGCAGCAATAATTGGGAAAAATCAAGAGAAAAAAATGGCAATAATGGAGTAAAAGTCAAAGGAAAAGGAAAAGGCAACAAAAAAGAAAAGCACAAATAAATTTAATTTCAAATCTATGAATATTGAAACTTTTATAAATATTTGTGTAACAAATAATTGGGAGCAATGTTACAACTTTGCATTGTTATGAAAATTAATTCAAAGCTTTAAATTTATACAAAATGATTGGAGTAATAGGTAAAGAAAAAAAGATAAAAGACCCAATAGTCGAAAGTCAAAAAATAGTAGACAATCATATTAAAGCAGCAACGTATCATGAGTCAGCAGCGATGCATCATCGAGAAGCTGCAAAATATCAAATGGAAGGAAATAGTATTATGGCATGTGGTTATAATTGCAAAGCAATAGACCAAACAAATTTAGCTAAAAAAATACAAAAGAAAAATAAGAAAAAACAAAAAGGATTAGTATAAGAATTTGATTTTTTGGTTAATTTTTAATTCTTAAAAAGCACCAAATCATTTTGGTGCTTTTTTTAATAAATATTATTATGAAAACAGAGAGCGAAATTAATGAAAACATTTTGAAAATAACCATGACAATTCGCAATGAATTTCCAGAGTTAATGAAATATTTAAGCGAAATGCCAGTTACAATTCCGACTGAAAATTCGCCACAAATTAATATTACAGTATTGGAAGAATATTATAATTCTTTAGAAACAATGCTTCGTAAATATGCACCAAATCATATTTTATTAGTAAATAATTTTCAAATATAAATAATTATGAAAACTTCACAAAAAATAGCAATTTATATGGATTATTCTCAAGCAACATTATTCGATTTTGCAACAACTGCAATTGAATTTAAAACCATTGATTCTGAATTTGATTTTCAAGATAAAAAAGAAATTTTCCAGAAAGGCGAAAGTCATTTGCACAATAAAGAACAGCATTTACAGGGCAAGTATTATGAAAATATAGGCGAGGAAATTCTTAATTATAATCAAGTTTTATTATTTGGACCAACTGATGCAAAAACAGAATTATTTAATATTTTGATGGAAAATCACCGTTTTGGTACTATCAGAATCAAAGTAAAATCATCTGATAAATTGACAGAAAATCAACAATTAGCTTTTATAAATAATTATTTTTCTGAATTGAAATGAATAAGTATTATTTGAATATTGAGAGACGATTCGAAATCCTATCAGGGTTTGCAATTAAAATTTTAGGTAATTCTATAAGTTTTATAATTGCGTTTTGTCTGGTTATTTTTTGGTGGATAAATGATATTTTTTCAAATCCTACAATACACCAAATTATAGGAGATATTATTTTTGGAACAACTTTTTTAAGCTTGTTTATTATTCAAAAATCTTTCAATCATTATTCTGCATTGGTTCATTTAAAAATGAATGAATTGATTTCTTCTCACGAACACGCCAATAATTCGGTTATGGACACTCGGCTAAAAACCGAAAAAGAAATTCGTGAAATGTCTAATGAATATGTAGCAACAGATGATTCTCTTGATAAAGAATTAGACAATGCATTAAAAGAAATTAATATTGAAAATCAGATTTGAAAAAGTAGCAATATTACAACTTTATAAAAAAATTATATAAAACATCACAATCTTAACTTTTGCAACTTTGTAATGTCAGGAAAATAAATTCTTGATATAAAATTTATTAAAATGACCACAACAGAATTAAAAGGAGATTGGGAAGTACAAAAAGGGAAACTCAAACAAAGATTTGCAGAATTAACAGATAACGACTTGTTGTTTCTGGAAGGAAAAAAAGATGAAATGTTGGGAAGAATTGAAAAAAAATTAGGTAAAACTAAAGAAGAAATTCGAAAAATTTTAGAAAAAATATAAATATTATTAATCATTAATTTTAAATCCAAGAATATGAAAAAGTCAATTTTTATGCTAGCTATATTAGCTGGAACGCTCTTTACAAGTTGCAAAAACAATGCAGAAAAAGAAGCAGATGCAGTAGAAGAAGTTCAAGACGCAAATGCTGATTTGAATGAAGTTAAAGAGGATGTCAACAAAGATGCAATGACAAAAGCCAATGATGCAGAATGGCAAGCCTATAAAATGGAAGCAAATAAATCGATTTCTGAAAATGAAACTCGAATTGTTGAATTGCAAACTGCAATGAAAAAACCAGGAAAAACTTTTGATGATAATTACAAAAAAAGCATCGATGATTTAGTAGATAAAAACACATCTTTAAAAACTAGAATCTCAGATTATGAAAATAATCAAACAGATTGGACAACTTTTAAACGTGAATTCGATGCTGATATGTCAGGTTTAGGACAAGCATTTAGGGATTTGACAGTTAATAATAAAAAATAAAATTTTGTAATATCAAGATTTTTTTATTGATAAATTAGATTTTTTACGAAATTAATCAATATAAAAATTTGTATAAATTCCTAGAATGTTTGATAAAATCTATTCACTTAGTATTTTAATCTCATTAATTCGAATTTAAGAAAAGCGAGAGTAAAATCTCGCTTTTTTATTTCAATTACAAATCTGTGAATGTTATAACTTTTAGAAAAAGTTTTGTAACAGATTCATTTTCAGAATACACAATCTTTGCAATGTAATAATAATGTTACCTATTAAAAAAATAAAAATGAAATCACAGATTCACGAAAACAAAAAAAACAAGCTACAAGGCTTGAGTGAAAATTTAAAAATTATAATTGCATTAGTATTTCTGTTTAGCGTTTCTCAAATAACATTTTCGCAAATTTCTGGCGATTCTTCTAGTCTAAAATTTGGTGTTAAAGGTGGCGCAAACTTCTCTAATCTTTATTCAGATAATGTGGAGGACAATAATGTTTTAACTGGTTTTAATGTGGGTGTTTTTGCAAAATTGCCAATTACCGAATTGTTAGCAATTCAACCCGAATTGCTTTATACAACTAAAGGTTCTGAATTAAAATACAACAATGCTTTTGTAAACGGTACTTCAACTTTTAGATTAAATTATTTAGAATTACCAATTTTATTAGTTATTAATTTAACAAATAATTTTAATATTCATGCTGGACCTTATGTAGCTTATTTAGTTGGCGGTAAAGCAACTAATGATTCTCAAGGAACTTTATTTGACATAGAAAAAAATCTTAAAAACGAAGATTATAACAAATTTGATACTGGACTTTCTATTGGTGTAGGTTTCGATGCAGAAAAAGTTGGATTTGGAGTTAGATACAACTATGGTTTACAAAAAGTTGGAAAAGAGAGAAGTTTTTTAGGTACAAATTACACTTTTCCTGACGGAAAAAATAGTGTAATAAATTTATATGTTTCGTATTCAATTTTATAATTTAAATCAAATATTATGGGCAATTTACTTTACACAATCGCAGTAATTTTAGTCATTTTTTGGGCTATTGGATTCTTTGCTTACAGCGCTGGATCAATCATTCATGTTTTATTAGTTATTGCAGTTATTGCAATATTATTCAGACTTATTCAAGGAAAAAGTGTTTAAATTAATTTATTAAATAGTTAAAAATTAGAAATTATGGAATCAGGAAAAACAGCAGCAGGCGTTTTATTAGGCGTTGGAATTGGAGCTTTATTAGGAATATTATTTGCTCCAGCAAAAGGGACAAAAACCAGAAGAAGAATTATGGATAAAGGTCAAGACTATGCCGACGAATTGAAAGGAAAATTTGATGATTTATATCAAGATGTTTCTGATAAATATGATAGTTTTTTGGAAGAGGCCAATACGGCCGTAAATCAAAAATTATAATTCAATTAAATAAAAACAATGGAGAATTCTACAACAACAATAGAAAAATTATTTGAAAAAGCAGAAAATTATAGCAAAACAACGCTAGAATTATGCAAATACAAAGCCGTTAATAAATCGGTAAGTATTTTTTCGAATTTGGCTGTAAAAATGGTTTTGGCTATTGTTGTTGGTTCTTGTCTTTTGTTTGTAAATATTGGTCTAGCATTTTGGATTGGACAAGAATTAGAATCAAGTTATTGCGGTTTTTTTGTAGTAGCATTTTTTTATATGTGTTTAGCAATTTTGTTTTATATTTTTAGAGAAAAATGGGTAAAAACTCCAGTTGGTAATTACATTATTAGCGAAATGAGAAATGAAAATTTGTTATGAAAGAAATCAATAAATTACAAGAAAGAATCGCTTTTTTAAAAGTCAAACAAGCCAATGATTTATCGGATTTAAAATATCAATACAATACAACTGTTGAAAGTTTAAAACCCATGAATTTATTAAAATCAGCATCTCTAGAAATAATTTCGATTCCAAATTTAAAATCGAATGTAATCGGTGGTGTTCTCGGTTTTGGATTAAATTATGTTTCAAAAAAATTTTTAAATGGAAATTCTACTAATCCATTAAAACGGGTTTTAGGAAATGTTTTAAAATTAGCAATGAAAAATCTTGTTGGAAAAGTACAGCAAAAATTCTAGTGATATAGAACCAAACTATAATTTACAACAATTATAAAAACCGATTCGAAAGTTTCGGTTTTTTTTTCTTTAATAATGACCTTTTGCAGATTGTATTTCTAAAATTTCATCAGTTAACATACTATAAACTAATCTGTCTTCGAGACTAATTCTTCTTGACCAATAACCATATAATTCCTATTTTAATGGCTCTGGTTTTCCAATTCCTGAGTAAGGATGTTTTAAAATGTCTTCAATAAGTGAGGTTATTTTTTTTTGAATTGCTTTATTTCCAGATTTTTTCCAAAATTTAATGTCATCTTGTGCTTGTGGAGTATATTTTATTTCCATAAATCATCAAGTGCAATTGAAACAGATTTGCCGTTTTTAGAATCTTCACGACCTTGCACTATTTTTTTAACAAATTCAGGATTATAGGGACTTTCTTCAACTTCTTCTACTGGAACAATTGCATACGAAACACCATTTCCTCAATGAATAATGACTTTTTCTTGTGATGCAATATCAAGATATTTTTTTATATTGCTTCTAAATTCTGTTACACCAACTGTTTTCATAGTTTTAAATTTTACATAAACGTACGCTTTTTTGTACGCAAAAGCAATTTATTTATCTATAATCTACTAATCCTGGTTTAGCTATTTCGAAACCTTGCAATCCAAAATCAGATGTATAAACCGAATTAGTTTTAAAAACCGAATTGCCATCTGGAATATTTGGATAAAATGATACCGAAAACTCAAAAGAATCAAAAATTAAAAAATCATTACTTAAGATCACACCAACTCCTAATTGAGAATAGACTTTACTTCTTTTGAAACCAGAATTATTATTTCCTAACATTCCAGCAGTTAGATTTACATAAGGATTTAATCTAAATCCTAAAAGTTTCCACGGCGAATAGGTTTGCGTTTGAAGAGTCAAAAGTAATTTTTTGGTTCCAAATAATGTTTCACTATCAAATCCGATAATTCCGGTTGATCCGTTTAAAGTTAGTTTATCAGCATTTGCATCGATTCTATTGTTACCAATAATAACTTGAGGTTTTATAAATTGACGCAATTTCCATTTTCCAATTTCTTGAATATTACTGAAATATACTAATTTTAAAATCGACGTACTTTGATTTGTTTTACCAGAATTCAAAAATGAACCATATTCTAAATTACCGCTTAAATATCCAAATTCGAAATAATTACCAATTGCAATTCTTCCACCAGCATAAAACTGATATTCATTGTATTTTTTTTGATAACCAGTTGTTAAATTATATACAAATCCAGAGGCAATATCTTCGGTTATATTAAAATTAAAAATGTATTTATCCTGAGTAAATTTTCTTGATGAAATACCCAAACCAATTAAATATAATTTTTCTGAATCATAAATATTCAAACTGTCCTTATTAATATATGGTTTTTCGATAAAATTTTTATTGAAATATCTAGCACTTGTTATGAAATTTGTAGCACGATTATATTCTGAATTTCCTTTAAAAATTTGATATGAATGTCCAGCCCAGTAATCTTGAAAATTAAATTTAATATTCTGAATTTCTAAAATTTGATTTTCATTTAATAATAATGACTTATTTAAATTTTGACCCAAATTAATTCCTGCTGCCCAACGTGCATATGGTGAAAAAAAGGGTCGTTCGAGGTTAATTGATTTCGAATAGTTATCATATAAATCAATTTCATAATTTAATTGTGAATTCAGGTAAGTGTTGCTTATGTTCGGAATTGTATAACTTGTACTAAATCCACTTTGATTGCTAGACAAACTTTTAGAGTACGAATTTGAGAACTCGTGACCCAAACCTAAAAAATTTCTTTCTGTTAATACTAAATTTGATTTAGAAGTCGAACTAGAAAAATCAGGATACAAACTCCAAGAATCCAAAACCCGAAACGATACATCTACAGAATCTTGCGAAACTAATTCAATTTTTGACGTAATTCCAGACACAAATCGTTGACTTCTGACCAATCTTTCTGATTCTTTTATTAATAAAGAATCTAAAGGTTTATTTCTTTTTATTAATATTAAATTTCGAATAGTTATATTTTTGGTTTTTAAATGCAATGAATTTCCAGAATTATCTAAGAAATTTTTAGGAGTTTGAGTAGAATCAACGTCAGAATAACCAAATGGATCTAAAGTAGAAATTTTTATATTTCGAATAATTTTACCCTCAAATTTAGAGTAATTTACTTTTTTTATTTTTTGGAAACTACTTTTTCTTATTTTTTGTTTAGCAACGGGTTCAAAAATGAGTTTGTGAATAAAATGCGTAAACTTTCTTTTTTTTGAATATTTTTCAATATCACGATACACTTTTGCAGAATCTTTTTTGGCAAGTATCTCTTGCCCACTCAAGACTTGACAACTAATAATTGTTATAAAAAACAATATGATTTGCGATTTTAAATTCATTTGATAAAATTACTATTAAAAATTTCAAAATGCCAAATAGGTGTGAATTATGCAATTTTTAAAAATAATTCTAAAAGTGGTAAAACGTAAATTTGTTAAGTAATAATCTAAAACAAAACATTATGAAATCAAAGATTCAAGAATACAAAAAAAACATTTTAGTTCGAGTCCATAAAAATTTATTTTTATCGGCAATCGTATTTATTTTCTCAATGAATATAGAGGCGCAAAATACCAATACGCAAACAGAAACCAAAACTACAATTTCGACAAAAAAAGATGCTAAAGGTTTGCACAAAACCGTTAAAAGCGAAGTTACTAAAGAAATTCAAAACATTGAATTAGAAAATGCAAAAAAGAACACAAGTAACATTCCGATGAAAGATTCTCCTGTTATGGTCACAAAAACCACAACAATTACCAATCCAGACGGAAGCACAAGAACAGTTGATACTGATAGAAGTGCCTATTATGAGTCTGAAGGAAATAAATATAAATTGGCTCTGGATGCTTCGGGGTATGTAATGACATTTGGAGATTCTAAACCCGTTTTATTGCGCAAAACATCTACAAATAGTTACATTTACAGATCAGAATCTAAAACTGCAATTGGTTATTTTGACACCAATGGCGATTTAATTGTAGAGGTTTACGATGACAAATCTGATAAAGTAACGCTAGAAAAATATAAGGCTGTTAAGTAATACTATTTGTGCTTATAACTAAAACAAATTAAATTCAAAAAATCAAAATCGATTCAATAGTTTGGGTCGATTTTTTTATTTAGAAACATTCATTTACAAAACTCCAACTTCAACCATACATTGTTTCATACTTAAATAAGTACGTTCGATATCATTATCTAAACCAATCGAAAAACGAATCAATCCATCGGTCAAACCCATTTCGGCTTGTTCTTCCAAAGGAATTTCTGATGAAGTTGATGTTCCAGGAGCAGAAAACAATGTTTTATAAAAACCAAGACTTACGGCTAAATATCCAAGATTGCGATGTTGCATTAATTCCATTAATTCATTGGCTTTGTCAAGCGAACCAACGTCCAAAGTCATCATTCCACCAAAACCATATTCGTGATTTATCATTCCCGAATAAATTTCGTGACTTGGGTGCGATTTTAATCCTGGATAAACGGTTTTTATTCCATCTTGCTCGAATTTTTGTGCCAAATACATAGCGTTATGACTGTGTTGTTTCATTCGAATATGCAAAGTTCGTAGATTTTTCATTACCGATGCAGAACGCAAACTATCCATTGTTGGACCCAAAAGCATACTTGCTCCCGAATTTACATTTTTCAAACTATCTATAAATTCTTGCGAGGCGCAAGTCACGCCACCAACCGTGTCCGAACTTCCGTTGATATATTTCGTTAACGAATGAATGACAACATCTGCACCTAATTTTATTGGAGCAACCGACAATGGCGAAAATGTATTATCGACAACCAATTTCAGATTATGACGTTTTGCAATTGCCGAAAGTCCAGCAATATCAGCCACTTCAAGCAACGGATTACTTACAGTCTCACAGTAAATAACTTTGGTATTTTCGTTAATTGCAGCTTCGACAACATCTAGTTTTGTGATGTCAACAAACGAAGTTTTTATGCCGAATCGTGGTGTAAAATTCTTTAAAAAAGCATAAGTTCCTCCATAAATTGTTCTGCTCGAAACAATGTGATCGCCTTGTGCGCACAATTGCATCAAAGTTGGCGTAATTGCGCCCATTCCCGATGCCGAAACATTGGCAGTTTCTGTACCTTCCATTGCCGCTAATGCTTTATCAAGATATAAATTACTTGGTGACGAATGACGAGAATATAAATAACAACCTTCGGCATTGCCTTCGAAAGTGTCGAACATAGTTTTAGCAGATAAAAAAGTATAAGTCGAACTATCTGATATTGATGGATTTACGCCACCAAATTCTCCAAAATATTGCAAATCTTGTATTTTATCTGCTGGATTGAAATTTTTCATAATTTTATTTTTTTTAGAAGCATTTTCCTGCTGTCATTCCAATCTTTTTTAAAGCTTTGTCAAAGTTCTAACCTTTGACAAAGCTTTAAAAAAGGATTTTCCCTTCCATCAGGGCTAGACTTTAGTGTTTTAAATTAATTTAGATTAAAATTAAAATTGAAATTTTTTATTTCTTAATTGCCGTAACTTCAATTTCTATTTTAATAATTTTACTAATTAATTGCGGACAACTTGCAGTACAAGCTGGCAAAATTTCTCCGAAATATTTTTTAATAACTGGCCAGCATTTCTCGAAATCATCAGGATTTGGAACTAAATATTGAACACGAACAACATCGTTTAATGACGATCCAGCTTGTTCCAAAGCCCAAATTATGTTTTTAAAAGTTTGGTCTGTTTGCTCAGCTACATCATCAGAAATTTGCATAGTTTTGTAATCATAACCAGTACAACCCGAAACAAAAACCATATTGTCAACCACAACTGCTCTTGAAAAAGCAACTTCTCTCTCGAAAATTGAATCAGAATTTATTAATTGTTTTTCCATTTTTATAAATATTAATTTCATTTCAAAATAAATAAAAATAAGATTTAATTACAACATAAAATTATAAAAATAGATTTTAAAACTAATATTTGTTACATTTGATGATTAATAATCTTATATTTCGATATAATATAAATACAATTAGATTAATAAAAACATGAAACTAGACGAAACCGACAGAAAATTATTGAAACTTTTACAAATTGATTCTAAGCAAACAACCAAAGAATTATCATCGAAACTAAATCTTTCGGTTACAGCTGTTTACGAACGAATTAAAAAATTAGAGCGCGAAGAAATTATCGATAAATATGTAGTTTTGCTAAATGGATCGAAAATCGATAAAAGTTTTGTTGTTTTTTGTCAAATAAAACTCATTCAACAAAGCAAAGATTTTATTCTAGGTTTTGAGAAAGAAGTTGTTAAATTCTCAGAAATTCTAGAATGTTTTAATGTAAGTGGCGATTATGACTATATATTAAAGATTGTGGTAAAAGATATGGAAGAATACCGAGATTTTTTGGTCAATAAATTATCAACATTACACCAAATTGGTAGTAAACACAGTACTTTTATGATAGGCGAAGTTAAAAACACTACCTTAATATCTATTTAAAAACCAATCCTATAAGGTTTTAAAAACCTTATAGGATTCCAAACAACAATAAAATGAAAAAAATATTCAAAAAATTAACGGTTTTATTTATTTTATTTTCATTAATAAATTGCAAATCAAAAACCAACGAGCCAGTTTTCGAAAATAATCCAGAACAATTAAAACGAATTTGGATGTTGGTTGAATTTCAAAATTTCAAGAAAGAAGATTTGATTAAAAATCAAGCGCAAATGAATTTGACCAATTTAAAAAATCCATCAGCATTTATGGGTTGCAATCAAATTGGTTTTCAAATCGAAGTGAAAGAAAATATGTTATTATTTAAAGATTTAATTGCAACCGAAATGTTTTGTGCAGAAAAAATGAACTTAGAAAATTCTTTTTCTAAATCACTTTCAAAAACCTATTCTTACATAATTAAAGGTCATACTTTGACATTAATAAATGAAAAAAATGAAAAAATGGTTTTTGTTGCGCAAGATTGGGATTAATCTTTTTAAATTAAATTTTTAAAATTGAAATTGAATTTTGACATTGAAATTGAAATTGAATTTGTAAATTTGCATTTATAAAATATAAACAAAAAACTATGAGTTCATTTGACGTAGTCATTATTGGTTCTGGACCAGGCGGATATGTATCGGCAATTCGTTGTGCACAATTAGGTTTCAAAACCGCAATTATCGAAAAATATTCAACCTTAGGTGGCACTTGCTTAAACGTAGGTTGCATTCCATCGAAAGCATTGTTATCGTCATCGCATCATTTTGATGATTTGAAGCATTTCGAAGAAAACGGAATCGAAGTTTCTGGAGAAATTAAAGCCAATCTTGCCAAAATGATTGCAAGAAAACAAGCAGTTGTCGATCAAACTGTTGGTGGAATCAATTATTTGATGGACAAAAATAAAATTACTGTTTTTACAGGAATTGGCAGTTTTGTAAATACAACTCACGTAGCAATTGCAAAAGCCGATGGAACGTCAGAAACTATTGAATCTAAAAACATAATTATTGCTACAGGTTCTAAACCATCTAGCTTGCCATTCATAAAATTAGACAAAGAAAGAATTATTACTTCAACCGAAGCTTTAAAATTACCAGAAATTCCAAAACATTTGGTAATTATTGGTGGTGGAGTTATAGGTATCGAATTAGGTCAAGTATATTTGAGATTAGGAGCGCAAGTTTCTGTTGTTGAATACTTAGATAGAATTATTCCAGGAATGGACGGTTCATTATCCAAAGAACTGACCAAAGTTTTGAAAAAACAAGGAATGAAATTCTATGTTTCTCACAAAGTAAAATCAGTTGTTCGTGATGGAAATTCAGTTCATGTTCAAGCAGAAAATCCAAAAGGAGAAACTATAACATTTGATGGAGATTATGCATTAGTTTCGGTTGGTCGTAGTCCTTTTACAGATGGACTTTTTGCGGAAAAAGCAGGCGTAAAATTAACCGATCGCGGAATGATTGAGGTTAACGATCATTTGCAGACTAATATTACGAATATTTATGCAATTGGCGATGTAGTTCGTGGTGCTATGTTGGCCCACAAAGCCGAAGAAGAAGGAGTTATGGTTGCAGAAATTTTGGCAGGACAAAAACCACACATCGATTATAATTTAATTCCTGGAGTTGTTTATACTTGGCCTGAAGTTGCTGCGGTTGGACAAACAGAAGAACAATTGGTTGCTGCCGGAATTGCTTTTAAATCTGGAAGTTTTCCTTTCAAAGCATTGGGTCGCGCGCGTGCAAGTGGCGATTTAGACGGATTTGTAAAAATTCTAGCCGATGCTAAAACCGATGAAGTTCTTGGTATACATATGATTGGTGCAAGAACAGCCGATTTAATAGCTGCTGCAGTATATGCAATGGAATTTAGAGCATCATCCGAAGATATTTCTAGAATGTCTCACGCACACCCAACATTTGCCGAAGCACTAAAAGAAGCAGCTTTGGCAGCAACGGAAAATAGAGCATTGCATGTTTAACATATTGTGTGTCAATTTATTTCAAATTAAACATTACATTTGATTATCTTATTATTTAAAATTTATGAAAAAAATATTATTATTTACAGTTTTATCAATAAATCTAGCTATTGCGCAAAATTGTGTTAATGGTTTTGCAGGAATATATCCTTGTAATAAAATTGATTTAAAAGCATTTATGCCTTTTTCTCAAATTGGTGGAATTACAGGAACAACAACAGGAAGTGGTTGCTGGGGTTGGACAGATCCCTTAACTGCAAAAGAATATGCAATTATGGGCTGTTCAACACATACGGCTTTTGTAGATATTACCAATCCAAGTGCACCTGTTTATAAAGGAAAACTGCTTGGTCATAACAATACTTCTAGTATTTGGCGTGAAATAAGTGTGATTAACAATCATGCATTAATTGTAAGTGAAACAAATTTACATGGAATGCAAATTTTTGATTTAACACGATTAAGAACAGTTACGACCCCACAGACCTTTTTAGCGGATGCTAGGTACACTGGTTTTGGTAAATGTCATACAGTTTCGAGTAACCAAGCATCTGGTTTCACTTATTGCGATGGTGCCAGAACATTAACTGGAGGAATTACTGTAAATGGTGGACCACAAATTCTTGATATGACCAATCCAACTGCACCAGTTTTAGTTGGTAATCATTATGCAGATGGTTATACTCACGATGCTCAAATTGTAACTTATGATGGTCCTGATCCAGATTATCAAGGTCAAGAAATTTTTATGGGTGCCAATGAAGATAGAGTGGCAATTGTTAATATGACCAATAAATCTAATCCTGTAACTATCTCTAATTTTTTCTATCCACAAAATGCTTATGCCCACCAAGGTTGGTTTACTGCCGATAAAAAATATTGGATTTTGTGTGACGAAATCGATGAAACAACATTCGGATTTAACGGACGATCTATAATAATTGATGTAACAGATCTAGACAATCCAGTTTTAAAAGGCGAATATTTCGGAACAACTCCAGCAATAGATCACAATGGATATATTATTGGAAATGATATGTTTTTAGCAAGTTACACAGCAGGTTTACGAATTTTGAATACAAGTGCAATAACAACTACAAGTACTTTGAATGAAATTGCATTTTTTGACACCTATCCAAGTAGTAACAATGCAGTTTATAATGGAGTTTGGAATACTTATCCATTTTTTCAAAGTGGCAGTATAATTATGAGTGATATTGATTCAGGCTTATTTATTGTTAAAAAAAATGCAGTTTTATCAACTGAATCATTTGAAGCAAATGCTTTTAAAATAAGTCCAAATCCTGCTGAAAACATTGCAACAATTGAATCTAAAAATAAAATCGAATCTGTTGAAATTTTTGATGTTTTAGGAAAAAAAGTAAAACAATTTGATGAATTATATTCAAATTTTACAAATTTAGACATATTAGGATTAAATTCTGGAGTTTACATCGTAAAAGTTAATAAATCGACCTCACTTAAATTAATTGTAAGATGAAAAAGATAGTTTTAATAGCGTTATTTTTAAATTTTTTGATTTCTTGTTCTAATAAGGAAACAAGTTCTGAGCAAGAAAAATATCAATTCAAAGCAGAAATGGTTGCGAGTAAATCGTATGGTGGATCGCTTGAAGAAAATATAAATAGTGTTGTAAAAACTGCTGATGGTGGAATGATGGTTTTAGGTTATACTATTAGTAATAATGGCGATATTAATAAAACAAACGATAAAATAGATATTTGGTTAACAAAAATTGATGTTAGCGGAAACAAAGTTTGGAGTAAAACAATTGGTGGTTCTTTGAACGACTATGGAACGAGTATTATTTCAACTAATGATGGAAATTATGTAATTGCAGGTTACAGTGCAAGCAAAGATGTAGATATTCCCGGAAATGTTGGACTTCACGATTTTTATGTTGCTAAAATTAATGAAAACGGAAATATTATTTGGAGTAAGAATTACGGATTTAGCGGTCATGATCATGCTCACAAAATTATTCAAACCAAAGACGGTGGTTATTTTGTAGTTGGTTTTGCAGAATTTGAAGGAATTCAGGGCAGCGGAGGCGATCAAGACAATGGTGCTGGTCACGGTATTGGTCATAAAGGAACAGCAACTCTGCATGGTTCAGGAGAATTTCTTGGAGTAAAACTCGATTCAAATGGGGAATTTCAATGGTTTAGATATTATGGTGGTACACAAAACGATGTTATAACTGATGTTATCCAAGACAAACAAGGCAGTTATGTTATGGTTGGCTATTCCGAAAGCACCAATTTTGATATTACTGACAATAAAGGAAGTTATGATTTTTGGGTTGTAAAAATTAGTGAATATGGAATGTTAGAATGGAAACACAATTATGGTGGTTCGGGAATTGACCAAGCTTTTGGAATTGTTAAAACAGATAATAATTCTTATTTAATAGCCGGAAAAACAAATAGTAATGATAAAGATGTTTCAAAAGCAAATGGTAATTTTGATGCTTGGGTAATTCATTTAAATCATCATGGCGAACTTATTTGGGAAAAATCTTTTGGTGGTTTAGAGTTTGATACCGCAAATAGCATCAAAAAACTAAATAACGGAAATTTTGCTATTGTTGGAAACACCAGAAACTCATTTGACGGAAATCCAAACAAAGGACAAAATGATTTTTGGATTTTTGAAATCGATGCAAAAGCCAACTCATCAATTTATTGGCAAAAAACTTTTGGAGGATCTAAAACAGACAATGCAACTGATTTTTTTCAAAATGCTAATAACGAAATTGTTATTGTAGGCGAATCGCAAAGTAACAATATTGATGTTCCAGGAAATAAAGGAAATAATGATTTATGGATGATAAAATTGAAGTAATTTTTTTTTAAAATAAAAAACCCGATAGAAAATTAATTTTATCGGGTTTTTTTGTTTTTGTCTTAAAAGAATTAAATTGATTTTGCTTCCTCTTTTTTGTGAGCACAACAACCACCTTTTTTTGGTTTAGTACCACATTCTTTTTTTTCAGTTACAACTCCAGTCTTAGCATCAGTAGAAGCTGTTTCAGCTGTTACATTTTTAGTTTCTTTTTTAGCTTCTTGTGCATTTGCTCCAGCTGTAAACAAAAACATTGCAATTGCTAACATTGATATTTTATTTTTCATAGTATTTTTATTAGATTAATTCAATACTCAAAAGTATTAAAAATTTTAATTGAATTTACATTTTGGATTTTAATTAACTTTTTTAAAATGTTAATCTAATTATTCCAAACTTTCATTTATCAATCGAACCATTAATTTATTTAGCATTTCAACTTGATATTCACCAACCGAAGCTACTAAATGATCATTACCAATGCCGCTATCATTTGTAATAAATACATAAGTTCCGTTGGTTGCAATTGCCATATATCTCAATAGAAATTCGGTTTCTTTGTCAATTCCGCTAGAAGAAATTGGAATAATTTTGATTCCTTTTTTACTTGCTAGCGCAATTAAATCGTGAATTTCAACAATAATATCATCTTCATAATGAGGTGGAGCATCTAAAACTAAAAACAATATTCTAGAAGTTGCATCTTTCGACCACTCTAAATCTTCAATAGATTCACTCAAAGCAGTTTCTACGGCTTCTGGAAAATCGCCACCAGCATCAGCCGATTGTTCATTTATAAAATTAACTGTTTCGCTAATGTCTGATGAAAAATCTGATTTTTTTGTAACATAATCATCGCCTTTGTCTCTATAAAAAACCGCAGCCATATTTAATGTTGCATTTTCGTTTTTGTTTTTCACTTTCGAGATAACATCGGTCAATTCTTCTTTCAAATATTCTAACTCGTCGCCCATAGAACCTGTTGCATCGACCATAAATGCAATGTCAATTTTCTCTTTTTTATTAGAATTTATATTTTCCAATAATTCTAATTTGTTAACCTTTTTATCTTCAAAAAATTCAATATCTTCAAAAATTTGATCTCCAATTTTTATTTTCATATTTTTTACAGATGATTGATTTTCGTTATTCATTAATGGCCATAATTCTGCATTTCCTTTATTGTTAGTTCTTGATTCCCAAACAATTTCATTTTTAGAATTAAGTAATTTAACAGGAACATCAATAACATTTTCTGAATCTGATTTTACATTTACAGATATTCTTTTTTCAAGATTGTATTTCCAATATTTATCCATTTCAGAAAATTCTGATTCTTGTTTTAAAGAATTCCAAAATTTCCAATTGTTCAAGTCTCGCCATTCACCAGCTGTAATTTGTCCTGCTTGAATTTGTTGTTGTTGAGGTTCGTCATCATCAGAATAACTTTCGCTTGATGAATCTGATTTTGCACTTTCGGTTGCGACTTCGACTGCCGACTCTGAACTTGCATCTTTGGTTGTTACTTCGTCTGATTTTTTGCAAGAAATTGCAAATGTTGCCAATAGGATTATCAATCCTAATTTTTGAACTGTTTTCATAAAAATTGTTTGTTAAATATTAATATTAAATTGAGATTACATTTTTTTAAGCGAATTTTAGAATAAAGTAATTTTCAATCAATAGAATAACAATTTTTATGTTTACAGATAAATTAGATTAACTAAAAATCGTGCCAAGATTTTAATAAATTTCTTTAATCGTCAAAATAATTTATCGTAATTTTGATTTTTAAATTAATACTATTTTTTGAGAACTTCAATCCACAAAAAAATTTCAAATCTCGACGAGTTTAAAACTAAACTTTTAACATGGGCACAACAATTTCGTGAAATTGTTTTTTTAGATTCTAATAATTATCCTGATAAATATTCAAGTTATGATTGTGTACTTGCAGTCGATGCTTTTACATCAACAAAAACGGATTATCAAAACGCATTCGAAGATTTAAAACAATACCAACAAACCACTCGAGATTGGCTTTTTGGTTATTTATCTTATGATTTAAAGAATAATCTAGAAAATTTAAAATCTAATAATTCAGATGGTTTAGGTTTTCCTGATTTGTATTTTTTTCAACCTAAAAAATTATTCTTTTTAAAAGGAAATAATTTAGAAATTTGTTATCTCAATGTGTGTAATGATGAAATTGATGAAGATTTTTCTAAAATTAGTTCACTTGTTTCAAGTTTCAAGTTTGCTACGCCAGTCGCACTTTCAGGCTCGAGTCAAGTTTCCAATGTTGAGATTCAGCAAAAAATATCTAAAGAAAATTACATTCAAAAAGTTACAAAAATTTTAGAACATATTCATCGTGGCGATATTTATGAAGCCAATTTTTGTATGGAATTCTTTGGAGAAAACGCAATAATTAATCCGTTAGGCAACTATTTAAAATTAAATGAAATTTCAAAAGCACCATTTTCTGTTTTTTTTAAAAACTACCAACATTTTTTGCTTTCTGCATCGCCTGAACGTTATCTAAAAAAAGAAAATGAAAACATAATTTCGCAACCTATAAAAGGAACTTCAAAACGTTTTTTAGATCAAATTGAAGATGAAAAATCTAAACTAGAATTATCTCAAAATCCTAAAGAGCGTTCAGAAAACATAATGATTACAGACCTAGTTCGCAATGACTTGTCCAAAACCGCACAAAAAGGTTGTGTTCAAGTCGAAGAGTTATGCAAAGTGTATTCTTTCTTGCAAGTGCACCAAATGATTACTACAATTTCATCAAAATTAAACCCAGATTTATCGGCTATTGATGTTTTAAAAACAACTTTCCCAATGGGTAGCATGACTGGCGCACCCAAAATTTCGGCAATGCAAATTATTGAAGATTTAGAAGAATCAAAACGTGGTCTTTACAGTGGTTCTGTTGGATATTTTACACCAAATGGCGATTTTGATTTTAACGTAGTTATTCGTAGTATTTTATATAATCAAACCGAAAAATATGTTTCTTTTTCGGTTGGAAGCGCAATAACTTCATTGTCAATTCCCGAGCAAGAATATGAAGAGTGTTTGCTTAAAGCAAAAGCAATGTTAGAAGTTTTGAGTTGATAAAATAATTTAATAAGTTTACAGAAAATCTAGAAATCGAATATGTCAAATAAATCAATTCGAAAGGACAAAACTTGTCTCAATTGCCGTCATGTAGTCGAAAATAAATTTTGCCCAAATTGCGGACAAGAAAATTCTGATACCAGAAAAACTTTTTATCACTTGTTCATACATTTTTTTGAAGATTTAACGCATTACGAAAATGCATTTTGGCGCACCATAAAAAATTTACTTTTTAAACCATCGGCATTGACTAAAGAATATCTTTCTGGAAAAAGATTAAGTTATTTAGCACCCGTTCGATTGTATATTTTTATAAGTTTTTTGACATTTTTTTTGTTGTCAATTTTACCAGGAGAAAGTATTGAACAATCATTAAAACAAGATCAATCAAAAACAGAAACTAATATAAAAGATAAAAAACAAAAAAAAATAAAATTGATGCCAGGAATTGGTATTTCCATAACCGATTCTACCGAAATTATTGATTATTCTAATAAAGATGGTAAATATTATAAAAAAGACACCCTATTTTCAAAAGAAGATATAGAAATAAAGCAACTTTTATCATCTACAGAAATATCAGATTCGACAAAAATAAAACTTAAAGAAGTTTTAGAAATAGCCAAAAAATCAGAGAAAATAGAAAAAGCCGATTTTAATTTTGGTTACGACACTTTAAAAGAACTTGATTCTGCTAAAGCAAAAGGCGAAATAAATGCTACAACTTATTGGTTTATAAAAAAAACAATCGAAGTAAAAGAAAACAACACTAAAGACGAAATTATTGTCAAAGGTTTAAGTTCTGCAAAAAGTAATTTCCCAAAAGTTTTGTTGATTTATATGCCAATATTTGCCTTTTTTCTTTGGCTTTTTCATGGCAAAAAACGCTGGTATTACTTT
>JAYTMQ010000050.1:0-7138 GCA_043728355.1 Bacteroidota bacterium | reverse complement strand
AATTACATTTATAGTTGTAGCGTTCAGTGATAAAGCATTATTCAAAGCATTATTTCCTGAAATATCTGATGCTGAAACCGCAAAATTATAAACAGTATTTGGATTTAAATTATTGATTATCAATGATTTTTGAACTCCAGATGTGCCGTAAGTATTTACGGTTTGACCACCATAAGTTACATTATAAGACACAGTTCCAGAATTATCATTCGCATTTAGCAATAACTCTACTGATGAACCCGTTACCGCACCAACACTTGCAGTAAAATTATTTGGTGCTTGAGTATCTATTGTTGTATTTTGATACACCCGAACATAATCTACAAGCATTGAACTTTGCGTGTAGTTCGCATTTATATTGCCTGCAATTCCACCCATTGCAATATTTAGCAAAATGTATTGTTCTGAATTAAAAGGCCAATTCGAGGCGTTTTTTACTGCTGGATTATACGTATAAAAAAGAACTCCGTCTAATAAAAATGAAATTTGATTTGCAGACCAATTCATTGAATAAATATGATAATCATTTGCTAAATCTGATGCAATTGCACCGCCAATATTGGTAGTATTACCAAAAGAAGAAGGTGTGTGAAGTGCACTTTGAATGTAATTTAATGGTTGCGATGGCGTAATGCCGTGTTCCATAATATCAATTTCTCCACACGCTGGCCAATCGACAGTTCCAAAAAGTGCATCAAAAAAAGCGCCATCTTCGTTTACATTTTTGGCTAACATCCATATTGCTGGCCAAGTTCCGCCATCAACTGGAATTTTTGCTCGAACATCTACACGACCATATTTAAAAGCAAATTTAGAATTTAATCGAGCAGATGTGTATTGTTTTGTATAACCTTGATCGGTAAATATTTCTTTTTTTGCAATAATATTAAGATTTCCTGCTTCTACAAATGAGTTAGAAATTTGGTTGGTATAATGTTGCACCTCGCTATTGAACCAACTTCCGCCAGCTGGCAATTGCGTTTGTTGGAACCAATTTGTAGAATTTATAGCACCATTAGCAGAAAACTCATCTGACCAAACCAAATCATTATAAATTACATCAATCTGTGAAAAACAGAATTGACTTATTAAAAAAAGAAAAAATATTATTTTTTGTGGGACTACTTTTTTCATATAAAAAATTTTTAATTAATTCAAACAAATAAAATTGAGCAATACTATTGTTGCCACCTCGTTTTTTGTTGCATGATCAATTTTGGGGTTCTATCGATTTTGAATAAACCCCAATGTTTTTCTGGTTCTAATGGCTCTGGAGATCCTTTCCAAGATTCGTCAAAAGCTTCGAACAAAAAACACAAAATTCCATCATCATCGGTCCAATTTAATAAATCATTACAATAAATTTCTTGGTTTTCTTCGCTTGTATTATGCGATTCGATGCCGCGCCCATTTGAGTTTGTTGCCCAACCAGCTTCGGTAATTACAACAGGTTTATTAGGATACATATTGGCAACAGCAAAATAATTATCTTTGGTATAATCTAATGCTTCGTGAATATTTTTGTATTCCCAAACCGGATAGGTATGAATTGAAATAAAATCGACAACGTCAACTAAAGGTTTTAATTTACTAAGCCACGGCACATAATTTTCGCAAAAAGTGACAGGTTGCTTGGCTTCTTTTTTTATCAGTTTCACATAATTTATAACACTAGAAACCGATACATAATGATCCGTCCAATCGACACAAGCTTCGTTTCCAGCAGATAATGTACAAATTATTTCAGGATATTGATTGGCTAAAAGTATTAGTTTTTTTATTCTATTTAGATTAATTATTCGATTTTCATCAAGTTGCTCTTCGCTGTGAACTCCACCACCCCAAGGACAACCAAAATTATTCATTTCGGCTACAATATAGGCTCCGAGCATAATCTTGAAAGGCAAATTTTCTTTTTCGATTACTTCAAGAACGGTTTGGGCGTGGGCATCGCAATCGTATAATCGTAAATATTTCCAATCATTTTGAAGCAAAAGTAAATCTTCTTTTATTTCTTCATACGACGGAAAAATTCCTGCTGGAGATTGTCCTTGACGAAAACCAGAATAACAAATTGCTCTTCCTTTTTCTAAATTTAATGCTTTGAAACTATTCATTATTGAATTTTAATTTTTCATTTTTATCCCATAAACCCCAATATGCACCAACTTCGCCTTCGGGACCTACTTTCCAAGATTCGTCAAAAGAAGCAAAATAAAAAATCTCTATATTGTTTTGTTTTGTCCAATTTACAGATTCTATAAAATATCTCATCGCATTTTCATTTGTGGCAACGGCAGCTTTAAGCGAACCGCCTTCGCTTGGCCAACCCGTTTCGGTAATGATAACACGTTTTCCTTTGCCAGCATCTTTGGCTGAAAAAAACATACTTTGCATGTGATTTAAAGAATATTCAATTGGGCAACCTTCCCAATATGGATAGCAATTGGTTAAAATAATGTCGCAAACTTCTGTAATTCTTGGCCGGTGTGAAAACTCATAATAAGCATCGACATAACCTACAGGAATATTAGGTAGCGCTTCTTTAACACGATTTATATATTCAATTAATTGATCTTCAGTTAAATCTTTGCGGTACATTACTTCGTTTCCAACAGCTGCAATATCTACGCAACCTTCTTTTGCTAAAGCAATTAGACTTTCAATTTCTTTTTCGTTGAGTTCTAAATCGTCACTAAGCCAAGCCCCAACAAGGGTTTTCATTCCGTTTTGATGTGCAATTCTCGGAATATGTTCGTTACCTTCAATACAAGAAAAAGAGCGCACCCAATTGGTATGCGGTTTTAAAATTTTAATACGGCGATTGACTTGCTCTGCTGTAATAATATCGCCTGGTTTTTGTCCATCTTCATACAAGCTGAAACAAATTCCGTGCATACCATTTTGTAATGTTTCGTTCCAAAGTTTTGTTAATTTTTTTACAGGAATTTCAGAAAAATCATAGCTTTTGTAATCACTATTATTAATTTGGTTATTATTGCTGTTATTGTTATTCTGATTATTTTCTAATGAAAAATAGTGACCTTCTCTAAATGACATAATTAGTATTTTTTAATATTTTAACTTTTCATTTTTATCCCAAATTCCCCAAGCGGTTCCAATAGTTCCCTCTTGTATTACTTTCCAAGATTCGTCAAACGAAGAAAAATGAAATAGCTCTAAGTTGTTGTTTTTTGCCCAATCTTGCGAAGCGACAAAATATTTCATAGCATTAATTTCTGATGGAATTGCATTTTCAATAGTTTCGCCTTTGCTCGGCCAACCCGTTTCTGAAATAATTATATTTTTTCCGTTTGCAACTGTTTGTGTAAGTTCTAGCATATTTTGCAAATAAGAATCAGCATTTTCTATGCTTGCACCTTCCCAAAACGGATAAAAATTAACTAACAAAACATCGCAATTAGAAACCAAATTAGGTCGGTCTAAAAACTGATAATAAGCATCGACATATCCAACAGGAATATTTGGCACTGCTTCTTTTACTCTTTTTATATAGTTAATAATTTGCTGTTCAGAAATTTCGTCGCGGTGTAAAACTTCGTTTCCAACGGCTGCAATAGCAACCAAACCAGATTTTGCTAAAGCAATAAGCGATTCTATTTCTTTTTCATTTCTGTCTAAATCATTACTAATCCAGGCTCCAACGACTGTTTTAATTCCTTTTTGATGTGCAATTTCGGGAATCAATTCATTTCCGTTTGTACAAGAAAAAGAGCGTATCCATTTGGTATGTGGCGTTATAATGTCTAATCGTCTTTTAATTTGTTCGGCAGACAAAATATCTCCTGCATTTTGACCTTCCAGATACGGACTAAAACACAATCCGTGCAAACCATTATTTAAAACTTTCGAAAATTCAATTTTCATATCGGACTCATTTTTTGAACTTAAATCCAAACCTAAATTAGATTTTAGTTCTCTTTTTTTAAGTAATGAAAGTAATTTTCCTGATAAATATGCCGATGATTGAATTTTTACTTTTCCTTTCTTTTTTTCTAAAAGATCTCTTACTTCTAATGCTTTAGCTTCATCTATATCATAATCTTTCATTACCCAAAGAGCAATTGACGTTCCTAGAATTGGAATTCCTACAAAGAAAATTCGTAACCAAAACATAGTGTCATCTGTTTGCGTAGGCGCATTAGATACAAAACTTACAACAGAAAGAATAACACCACTTAGTAAACCTGCCACTGCCGTTCCAAACTTTACCATCCACCAATAAATTGCGCCTAAACTTCCTTCTCTTCTTTTACCTGAATTCAGTTCGTCTATATCAATAACATCCGATGTCATTGACATCATTAGGGTAAACAAACTTCCGATACCAAAAGAGAAAAACGGTAATGCAAACAAAAACAGATAAGGTTTACCAGGAATAAAAAGTAGCCATAGCAAGATATATCCTATAATTGAAATTCCTTGTGAAAGCATAAATGCCTTTTTCTTCCCCATTGTTTTAGACATTCTAGCAACAATTGGAATTACCATAACCGTAGTTATTATTGCTCCTACACAGCCAAATAATGTTGGCCATAATCCAAATCCATCTTCATTTCCTTTGAACAAATAATATTTGATAATAAAGTATGAAAAGGCAGCAGTTGTCTGAAATGCGTTAAAAATTAAAAAAGTTGCAATACAAATTTTTCTGAAAGGCTTGATTTCAGCAGAAGCTTTTAAACCTTCTTTAATTTCTCCAAAACTATTTAGAATTCCTTTAAAATCAATTGGGCTATAGTTTTCGTTTAAAGTAGATTTACTTGGAATAAAAAAAGCTGGAATTGCTGCCAAAATAGAACAACCAATGGCAACATATACTGATAAAGTTCTAACGGCAACATCACCCGAAGAAAATAATGATTTATCGGCCATTAAAACCCAAAACCACGGTGCAATAACCCACGCTAATTGTCCAATGAGTTGAGAAGTAGCCATAATACTTGTTCGCTCGTGAAAATCGTCGCTCATTTCATAGCCCATCGCAACATAAGGAATACTAAAGATTGTTAAACCCGAATAAAAAATTAATGAAATCAATAAAAAATACCAAAAATTATAGGTAACACCGTTTTCTACATATAATTGCCACATTAATGCAAATGAAATTCCTAATATAACAGCACCAACTAATACATATTGTCTTCTTCGTCCCCATTTAGATTTAGTATTGTCACTTACATAACCCATTATTAAATCAAACAAAGCGTCGTAAAACTTTGGTATAAAGTAAGTTAATCCAAGTAAAAGTCCACTAAATCCAAGTTGTTCTACTAATACAACTGTAAAAATCCCTAATGCTGCAGGAAACATTTGGTTGGCTAACATTCCTAATCCAAAGGCGATTTTTTGGCCCATCGGAACCATTACTTTAGTGTTTGGGTGATTTGACATAAAAATATTTTTTAATTTTTAATTACAATGGTCTGCAAGGCATTTGCATTTATTGAAATTATTGTTTTTTTATTATTTAATTGAATTTCTAACGAATGTTGCATATCAGTTGGATTAAAAACGGCAACGGCAATTGTTCCATCAGGATTTTTGACTGCTGTTGCCACTAATTCTTTATTTTGAATAGTACAACCAATTTTTATTGCGCCTGGACGCATAAATTTGCTAAAATGCGCCATTACATAATATAAAGGAGTAAAATAAACTTGGTCTGTTTTTTCATCAACAATAACTGGAGCTACGCACCAATTTTTGAACCAATTTGGTCCACCTTGACGGTCAAGAACCATATTCCAATCTATCCAACCATCGACCCAATTGTTGAGGCAGCCTATAATATCATTGGCATAACGATTGACAGGTGCATATTTTGGATGTAAATATTTTTCTTTCTCAGATGCCCAATCCCAACCCCAATCGGTAGCTTCTTTTTTCCAATACCAAGCATCGTCTTGCCAATGTGGAACTTCTGAATCTACGCAACCTTCGGTTTCGATTAAATATTTATTAGGAGCTTTTTTGTGTGCATATTGCAGAATATCAGGAAAAACTTCAAAAGTGCTTTCATACCAATGGATTGCTGTTCCTGCAAAATATTTCGAAGTTGCATCGGTTTTATACATCGCATCGACCCATTCTGGTAATCCTGCTCTATTTTGATCATAGCCAAATATATTTACATTGTTCCAACCGTCTTTTTCTAATTTTGGTCCTAAATGATTTTGAACAAAAAGTGTCATTTCTTCTGGCGAAAAAAGTGTGCTTTCCCAATTATTTCCGTTGCCGTGAGGTTCATTTATAACGGTAACGCCCCAAATATCAATTCCTTCTTTTTTGTAAGCGTTTAAATATTTAGAAAAATACAAAGCAAATGTATCATTGAATTCAGGCAATAATTTTCCGCCTACATATTTTTTATTGTCTTTCATCCAAGGCGGACTTGTCCAGGGTGAAGCAATAATCTTAAAACCTTCTTTAGAAATGGCTTTTGCCTGTAAAATCATCGGAATTAAATCGGATTTATCGTCTTCGATGGTGAAATTTTCCAAAGTCATATCATTTTCGACTTTGGCATAGGTATAATTGCTTAACGAAAAATCGCACGATGCAATATGCGTTCGCGTTAACGAATAATTGGCACCGTTTTCACTGAAATAAGCATCTAAAATTTTCTTGCGATTTTCTTTCCCAAGTTTATTTAATAAAAAAGCTGATGATTCTGTAAACGAACCACCAAAACCTGTAATAGTTTGAAATTTTTCTTCGGGATTTAAGTTGATTTTTATTGCATTTTTATCATCTGAAAAAGTAGTAATTTTTTTTAAAGAATTTCCGTTTTGCGAGGTTTCATAAACGTCAACGTTCAATTTTTTGGTGCTCACACAACTGTTTAATGACAATGCAATCATAAAAATTAGAATAAAAAATGAAAAATAATAGTTATTTAATTTTCTCATAACTATTTTTTCTTTGCGATTATTGACGGAACTTTTACATCTAACCATAATGCTTTTTCATCTCCGTTATAGGTTTTTGTAATTGGTTTTCCGTTTCGAGTCAAACCTCTAAAAATGCCTTTATCAACTTTATCCCAAAGTGCATATTTAGCTTGATTTTGCAAATTAAATAAACCAAAATGATTTTCGTAACCATTTACATTTGC
>JAYTMQ010000049.1:0-3716 GCA_043728355.1 Bacteroidota bacterium | reverse complement strand
ATTATTGTTGAAAACTCAAAGAAAATTGTTAATATCGATCAAAATTCCGTAAATCTCAATCTAATTTAAAAGATTTATAAAATCGAACAACCTAAAATTCCAGTTGCGAGTTTTGGGTTTTACATAAATTATCAGAATTTTTAAGTATCGAAGATACATTTGTTTATGAAAGTATTGCACAAACTGATGATTTTATTACTAAAAATATTCTTCAAATTCCGTATTTTAATAATTCAAATCCGTTTAAGAATTTTTATTCTCAAACCACCAATAAAGTTTCGACATTAATACTCAGAAACAAAAAACGATTGGTCAAAGAATTGGTTCAGAGCAAGGAATTAATGAGATTATTGGCACTTTCAACCCAAAGAGATTTGGACGAAACCGAAAAGAAGAGAGTAAGAAATCAATTACTTGACATTTGTAAAACGATTCCTTCGCTAACCATTTTCTTGATTCCTGGTGGTAGTTTGCTGTTGCCAATTCTTATAAAATTTATTCCGCAATTGTTGCCATCAGCATTTAATGAGAATTTGGAAGACGAAAAGTAAAATTAATTAAATTTAAAATTTAAACAAATACTTAACTATAAATTTAATTGATTGTTTATACATTTGCATCACAAAAAACTATTAATCATGACAATTACACAACTTCGATATGTCTTGGCAGTTGCCGAATACAGAAATTTTACGGTCGCAGCCGATAAATGCTTCGTAACGCAACCAACGTTGAGTATGCAAATTCAAAAAATCGAAGAAGAACTATCGATTCAGATTTTTGATCGTTCTAAAAAACCAATTCAAGTAACAGATATTGGTCAAAAAATAATCAATCAAGCCAAAAATATTGTCAACGAAGCCGATAGAATTCAAGATATTGTTGAACAACAAAAAGGTTTTATAGGTGGAGAATTTAGATTAGGAATAATTCCTACAATAATGCCGACACTTCTCCCAATGTTTTTGGCGAATTTTGTTCATAAATATCCTAAAGTAAAACTGATAATCGAAGAATTAAATACCGACGAAATCATTATTAGATTGAATAATGGAAAACTCGATGCTGCAATTGCCGCAACACCACTAAACGAAGAAAAAATCAAAGAAATTGTACTTTATTTTGAACCTTTTGTCGCTTATATTCCAGAAAATCACCAAAATTATTCTAAAAAAGAATTAGAAGTTGCAGACTTAAATGTCGATGAAATTTTGTTATTGCAAGATGGACATTGTTTTAGAGACAGCATTTTGAATATTTGTAAAATTGATAGTTTTTCGGACAAAAATACATTTAAAATCGAAAGCGGAAGCTTCGAAACTTTAATAAAATTAGCAGACGAAGGTTTAGGAATCACGCTTCTGCCCTATCTTCATACTTTAGATTTAAAAGAAAAAGACAAATTAAAACTAAAACAATTTGTTGCTCCAAAACCAGCTCGAGAAGTAAGTTTAATTTACCCAAAAAGCGAACTAAAAATTCAAATTATTGTTGCATTGCGTAATGTCATTTCTGGAATTGTAAAAGGTGCGATTGTTTTTCAAGATGTCCAAATTATTAGCCCAGTTGGGAAGAAATAAGTTTTTAGATTCTTATGTTTAACTTACATAAATTTAAAATGCTAAATATTGGTTTATTTATTAAAATTATTTTTTATTCGAGTGAATTCTTAAAACTGTAAACAGAATATTTTAATTGTTATAAATAAAAAAAGGAGCCGTTTAAACTCCTTTTAGTTTTATTTGTTTATTAGAATTAAACATTGTCTTAATTCGGGTTTTTCTTTTGTAAAACTCATTAACCAAATGGTTAACTGTTCGATTTCGTAGGGCAAAAGTACTTTTATTGCTTTTTCTAATTCTTTGCAAAAAAGTATCGCATCAAAGCTTACACTTTCTAGGACTTTTTTTGAATAATTAAACATTGCTTTTGACATATTATTATAAAATTAATTTTTCTTAATTGGTTGTGTCAAATTTATAGAAAATTATATTGTGATTTGTTTAATTAACTAAATAATAACTTTTTTAACTTTTACAAAAAACATAAAATTGATTTAGAGTTTTCTAGCCCGAAACATTTCTCGTTTTCCAGGTGCGCCAGGCAATTTTTCAACAGTAAATCCTACTTCAATCATACTACGTTTGACAACTCCACGTGCTGCATATGTTACTAAAACTCCATTTGGCTTTAAAGCATTGAACATTTTTTGAAAAATTTCTGTGCTCCACAATTCTGGTTGTACTCTATAACCAAAAGCATCGAAATAAATCAAATCAAATGAATTATTATCATCAATATCGTTAAAAAATTGCTTTCTTTTAGTTAAACAAAAATTATCTGAGATTTCAATTTTTTCTTCCCATTTGGATTTATGAATGTTATTAAAAATATCACTTTTTTCTATAACATTCAATTCTGAAACATAATTCATTAATAAAGCTTCGTCTATCAAAACTGGGTAAGCTTCTACTCCAACATAATCAATATTTTTATTGTTTTTTTCGGCTTCAAGAAATGTTATTAAAGCATTTAAACCTGTGCCAAAACCAATTTCTAGTATTGAAAAATTTTGATTGTCGAATAAGTCAAAACCAGCTTTTATAAAAACGTGATAAGCTTCTTGAATTGCCCCATGTTTCGAATGATAATGCTCGTCCCAATCTGGTAAAAATATTGTTGTCGATCCATCATGGGTTTGGATTATTTCTCTTTTCAATTTAATTTTTAATTAGTACACCATCAGATAAAAATGACAATGTTTTTTTAGTTGTTGTTATTTTGTCGATTTCAGCTTGAGATTTTCCAGCATCGCCAGCATAATGTTTTTGATCTGCAACCGATTCTTCACTTATAAACGCTTTTCCGTTAACAATTATTTCTTTTTCTTTAGAATCCATTGGCATAAAAAATGCGTAATCCTTGAATTTTACAAATGTTTCTTTTCCGTCTGTCAAATCAACTTTCATCCAGCAACCTTTATTTTGACAAACTGCATTTATTTTAGATTTGAATTTAACATTCAAAGTATCTCCTGCTTTCAAATAGGTATATTTCTTTAACAAATCGTCTTTAGAAATAGCATTTTCACTAGTTATTTTTGCACCATAAGACGAAAATTCTTCTTTAGATTTTGATTCAATTTGACTTTTGCAACTAATTATTGAAATAGTCAAACTAATCAGCAAAATTATTTTTTTCATTGGGTTTTATTTAAATTAATATCAATTACAAAAATAGCTAGATTAAACAAACTACAATATAATTTAATAATTTTTTTAATATTTATTATCAAATTCGCATTAAATTAAGATATAAAAAATTAATTATTAAAAAACAACAAATAACTTAATAGAATATGTAAAAGATAATCAATTTTCATTATTTTTGTTAACTAATATTTAAAATATAAATAACCTGTAATTATAAGTTAATTACCTGAAAATTAAATATTTAAAAAAAAATATAATTTCTAAATTACATTATAATATGAGCGAAATAGCTGTAAACGAAATCGATATAGTAAAAGTAGCAGTTTCTAAAATTGATACCGTAGATTTTGAAAATCTTTCCTTTGGAACAACTTTCACAGATCATATGTTTACTTGCGATTTTAGAGAAGGAAAATGGCAAACGCCAACAATAACTCCATATGCGCCATTTTTATTAGACCCATCTGCGAAAGTTTTTCATTATGGACAAGCTATTTTCGAAGG
>JAYTMQ010000048.1:0-10084 GCA_043728355.1 Bacteroidota bacterium | reverse complement strand
CAGGTAAAGGAAACAGTAAGCAAATTTGAAGATTTTCTTACAACTAGAGGAGCAAAAATGGTATCCAAAGAGGATTGGGGCTTGAAAAAAATGGCCTATGAAATCCAAAACAAAAAAAGTGGCTTCTACCACCTATTTGAATTCAATGTTACTCCAGAAGTATTAATCGCATTTGAAACTGAATTTAGACGTGACGAAAGAATTATGCGTTTCTTGACTGTAAGTCTTGACAAACACGCAATCTCTTGGGCGGAAAGAAGAAGAACTAAAATGAAAACAAAAGCTTAATTATGGCAACTTTAGAACAATCATCAAAAGGAAAAAAAGACGGAGATATTAGATATTTAACGCCTTTAAATATAGAAACTAACAAAACAAAAAAGTATTGTCGTTTCAAAAAATCTGGAATCAAGTATATTGATTACAAAGATGCAGATTTTTTATTGAAATTCGTTAACGAACAAGGTAAAATTTTACCTAGACGTTTAACTGGAACTTCATTAAAGTATCAAAGAAAAGTGTCTGTTGCTGTAAAAAGAGCAAGACATATTGCATTAATGCCTTATGTGGCCGATTTAATGAAATAATACAATAATTAATTTGTTGCCTCGCAGTGGCGGGCTAACTTTATAACAAGGACAACAATATGGAAATTATATTAAGACAAGACGTACAAAATTTAGGATTTAAAGACGATGTAGTATCAGTAAAAGCTGGTTACGGTCGTAACTTTTTAATTCCACAAGGTCACGGACATTTAGCAACACCTTCTGCAAAGAAAGTATTGGCTGAAAACCTAAAACAAAGAGCACACAAGGAAGCTAAAGTGGTAAACGATGCAAAAACATTGGCTGAAACTTTAAAAGCTATTGAAATTAAAATCTCAGCAAAAGCGGGTGGTGAAAAATTATTTGGTTCTATTACAAACATTGATATCGCTGATGCTTTAGCAAAAGGTGGCCAATCAATAGACAGAAAATTTATTACTTCTGGAATTGTAAAAAGAACTGGTAAATATTCTGCTAGTGTTCGTTTGCACAGAGATGTAATTGTTGATTTAGCTTACGAAATTGTGGCTGAAAAAGCATAATTAACAATTTGTTTATAATTGTTTAAAAAAAGCTTAACTTTAATTAGTTAAGCTTTTTTTTTATATCTAATTTTGTAAAAAAAATGTAAATAAAATGAAAAAAAATATTTTTTTGATTGTTTTTGCTTTTAGCTTTCAATTTTTGATTGCTCAAACAACTACATCAAGTATCAAAGGTAACGTGAAAAACTCTAAAAAAGAAGTTTTGGAAGGAGCAAGTTTGGTTGCAATACATCAACCAACAGGCACTAAATATTCTGCACTTTCTAATTTTGATGGAAAAGTGAATTCTTTAAATATGAAAGTAGGTGGACCTTATAAATTGTCAATTTCTTATGTGGGTTATCAAACTCAAAGTATTGAAGATGTATATTTAGAACTTGGTAGACCATATGCAATAGATATTGAGCTATTAGATGAAGATAATAAATTGGCGGAAGTAATTGTTAGTGGTTCAAAAAACAAAGTTTTTTCAAGCGGAAAAACTGGTGCTGAAACAACAATTGGAAGAAGAGAATTAACAACATTGCCAACAATTTCTCGTTCAGCTGATGATTTTACAAGATTAGAACCTTCTTCAAGTAGTGGTTCTTTTGGAGGACGAAATGATCAATACAATAGTTATTCATTGAACGGAGCTGTTTTCAACAATCCCTTTGGATTAGATGCTCCAACACCTGGTGGACAAACTGGAGCGCAGCCAATTTCTTTAGATGCAATAGAACAAATTCAAGTTGCAACAGCTCCTTATGATGTTACTTTGTCAGGATTTACTGGAGCGTCTATAAATGCGGTTACCAAATCTGGAACTAATGAATTTCATGGAACCGCTTATGGTTTTTATAGAAACCAATCATTGACTGGCGATAAAATAAAAGGGGAAAAGATATTTGTTCCTGAATTGCAACAAACACAGGCTGGTTTTAGTATTGGCGCACCGATTGTTAAAAACAAACTATTTGTATTTGCCAATTTTGAAATCGATGAAAGAAGTGATTTAGGTTCAAATTATATTGCAAATAATGGCGATGGTGTTCTGGGAATTAACGAATCAAGAGTTTTAGAATCTGATTTATTAAATGTTTCAAATTCATTAAAAAATCTTGGTTATGAAACAGGGACGTATCAAGGCTTTAAGCATAAATCTAATTCAACCAAAGGAATTATTAAGTTTGATTTGAATATAAATGATAATAATAAATTTGCTTTTGTGTATAATTTTTTAAATGCATCGAAAGAAAAACCTGCACATCCAAGTGCACTCGGACGACGAGGTCCAGATGCAAACACTTTACAATTTGAAAAATCAGGATATGAAATTAATAATGAATTACAATCTTTTTTAATTGAATTAAACTCTAAAATTAACGAAAAAATTTCAAATAAATTTCAAGCTGGTTATACTCAATTTAACGATTTTAGACGTCCTTTTTCTAGTCCTGCTCCAGTAATTACAATTACGAAAGGTGGTTCTCCTTATATAATTGCTGGACACGAACCATTTTCTATAAATAATAAATTAAAACAAGATGTTGTTCAAGCAACCAATAATTTGAACATAGTTTTAGGAAAACATAACATAACTCTTGGCGGATCTTTTGAAAAGTTTATGTTTAAAAATTCTTTCAACTTAAAAGGATATGGTTTTGATGTTTTTGGAAACACAGATTTAGCGGGCTTTAATGCAAACATTGCAAATGGATATTATGCAACAGCTTTTGCAAATGCAAACACAACTTTCAATACAAAAAACAGTTTAGAAGATGGAACTGACAAAGGTTGGAATCTAGCAGAACTTAATGTTGGTCAATTGGCTTTTTATGCACAAGATGAATTTGATGTTAATGACAATTTTAAGTTAACACTCGGACTTAGAGCCGATAAACCTTTGTATTTTAATACCTCAGAATTGATTCAAAAATTTATAGATACAGATAATTCAGAATCATATGTGCCAAATATTAATTATTTTAATCCAAATACTGGTGCTACTACTAATTTAGATTCTACAAAACTTCCAGGAAATGCTTTTCTTTGGTCTCCAAGATTAGGCTTTAATTGGGATGTAAATGGAGAAAAATCATTGCAAATTAGAGGCGGAACAGGAATATTTACAGGAAAATTGCCATTTGTTTGGATAGGAAATCAAGTGAGTGGAATTGACCCATTTTTCTATCAAGTTGTTGATGAAAACTTTAAATTTCCTCAAGTCTTTAGGTCTAGTTTAGGTTTTGATAAAAAATTTGAAGGAAACCTAATTGTGACTGTTGATGTTGCTTACAATAAAGATGTTAATGCTGTTCATGTGCAAGATTGGGGACTTAAAATGCCTACAAGTTTTTTAACAGGTGTTGATAAAAGACCAATTTATGGACCAAACGATTCAGGTGTTTGGACAGACTTTTCACCTCCAGGAGTTCCAGGATTTCCTTCTCATGCTTATGTTTTAACAAACTCTAATCAAGGTAGTGCTTTGAATGCCTCTATAAAATTGCAAAAAACTTTCAAAGATGGTTTTTATGCTAGTTTAGCATACAATTATCTTGATTCAAAAGATGTAAATTCAATTGAAGCAGAAATTACTGGAGATGCGTTTAATTTTAATCCAGCTAATGGAAATGTTAATAACGATGTTTTATCTAATTCTAAATATGGAGAAAAACATAGAATTATTGGTGTATTATCAAAAAATTGGAAATATGGTAATGGAAAATGGGCTACAACTTTTTCAGCATTTGGAGAAGCAGCTCAAGGAGGACGTTTTAATTATACTTATGGTGGTGATATAAATAACGATGGTGCAAGAGGAAATGATTTAATATATATTCCAACAACAGCAGAAATCGGAACAATGATTTTTTCTGGAACTTTTGCAGAATCTAGTGCCCAAGCTCAAGCTTTTAATAACTTTATTGATCAAGACAACTACTTAAAATCTAGAAGAGGTCAATATGCTGAACGTTATGGAGCTTTATCTCCTTGGAGAGCTAAAATTGATGTAAAATTAATGCAAGATTACAACTTTAAAGTATCATCAAACTCTAAAAAGAAAAATACGATTCAGTTAAGTTTAGATATTTTAAACTTTACAAACCTACTTAATTCTGATTGGGGATTGGTTCAAGTACCAACTTCAGTTCAACCAATTGGCGTAAATGTAATTGCAAATACTCCTGTATATAGTTTTGACGCAGCACAAACCAAAACTTTCAATTACGATTCTAGTTTGTTGTCTAGATGGCAAGCACAATTTGGAATTAGATATATTTTCTAGTTTCTAAATATTTTTATAAATTTGGTCTCTTTGAAAAAAGAGACCTTTTTTTTGCATTGTTTAGTAAAAATTTTAATTTTAAAAATCATAATTTTAAAAAATGAAATACCAAAGATTAACCAAAGAACAATTCGAAGAATTGCACCAAGAATTTGTCAATTTTTTGGCGACTCAAACCATCGATAAAACTGAATGGGATAAATTAAAACTTGAAAAACCCGAAATTGCCGAACAAGAACTTGATGTTTTCTCGGATTTAATTTGGGAAGGCGTTTTGACTCGTTCGGAATATTTAGAAAACTTCTCTAAAAATCATATTTTTCTTTTTCAATGTTTTGATACTTATTTAAAATCGATAGTTTTAATTTCGAAAGTAAAAGAAATTGATTTTCTCTCAAAAGATGGTTTGCAGTGGCTTAGCGATAATATGTTTACAGATAATATCGAAATGAAAATTGGCAAAAAACAGTTTACAGATGAACGTAATTCATCAATTTTTGAATTGATTCAACAAGGTTCTTTCTTAAGCGATGGTCAATTGTTTAAGCAAATAAATTCTATAATTGAAGGATAAATTATTTTATTTATTCTTACATTTGATAAATAATTAAAACAATTATGGGAAATAAGATTATAGTTGAACTTAAAAATGAAAATGCTTTAAATCTTTTGTATGATTTGGAAAAAATGGATATTTTGCAAGTTCTTAGTGAGCCTGAACCTGAAAAAATTTATAATTCTGGAAAAGTCGATAGTATTCCAAAAAATGAAATTATCGAAAAAATTAATATTGGAGAACGATTTGCTGGTCTTTTCACCAAGGAAGACAGCGATAGTTTGAAAGAACACGTTAAATTATCCAGAGAGGAATGGGACAATCATATTTAATTGATACAAATATAATTTCTGATTATTTAGAAAAATCATTTAATGAAAATGGAATGTCGTTTTTGAAACTAGTTTTAAATGATACGCCTAACATTTCATTTATTACACAAATTGAATTATTAAGCTGGAAAACAAATCTTTATAAAGAAAATATTCTAATAGATTTTATTTCATTTTGTGAAATAATAAGTATTTCAGATGACATTATTTCAAATTGTATTAAAATTAGAAGATCAAAAAAAATTAAAACACCTGATGCAATTATTGCAGCAACAGCATTAACTTTTGATTATACAATTATTACAAACAATACTAGAGATTTTGAAAATATTGAAGGTTTAAAATTTCTTAATCCTTATAAATTATAATGGAAAATTATATCCTACAACAAATCCAAAATCTTCGCGAAGAATTAAATCTTCATAATCACAATTATTATGTTTTAGACAATCCATCAATTTCGGATTATGAATTTGATATTAAACTAAAACAATTACAAGATTTAGAAAATCAAAATTCAGATTTTTTCGATGAAAATTCGCCAACTCAAAGAGTAGGAGGAACCACCACCAAAAATTTCGAAACAATTGCACACGATTATCGTATGTATTCGTTAGACAATTCCTATTCAAAAGAAGATTTAATAGACTGGCAAAACCGAGTTCAGAAAGTTTTGGGCGATGTTGAGCTTGAATATATTTGCGAATTAAAATATGACGGTGCATCGATATCGATAACTTATGAAAACGGAAAATTAGTTCGAGCTTTGACTCGCGGTGATGGTTTTCAGGGAGATGATGTTACTAATAATATCAAAACCATAAAGTCAATTCCGTTAAAATTGAAAGGTAATTTTCCTGAAAAATTTGACATTCGTGGAGAAATAATCTTACCATTTGCTGGATTCGAAAAAATGAATCAAGAATTGATTGAAATTGGTGAAACGCCTTATTCAAACCCTAGAAATACAGCTTCTGGAAGTCTTAAATTAAAAGAAAGTGCAGAAGTAGCCAAGCGACCTTTGGAATGTTTATTGTATTTTTTGATTGGAAAAGATTTGCCATTCAATTCTCAATTTACTGGTTTGCAAGAAGCTCGAAATTATGGTTTTAAAGTTCCAAATGAATCCAAATTAGCGAAAAATCTTGACGAAGTTTTCGAATTTATCGAAATTTGGGACAAAAAACGACATAGCTTGCCTTACGAAACCGACGGAGTTGTTGTTAAAGTCAACTCGTTTTCACATCAACAAGAATTAGGTTATACTTCAAAATCGCCACGTTGGGCAATGGCTTATAAATTTAAATCAGAACAAGTTTTCACAAAATTAAATTCAATTTCGTACCAAGTAGGTCGCACAGGTTCAATCACTCCAGTGGCCAATTTAGAACCTGTTCAATTGGCTGGAACTATTGTAAAACGTGCTTCTTTGCACAATGCTGACCAAATTGCAAAGCTTGATATTCGTTTAAACGATACTGTTTTTGTTGAAAAAGGTGGCGAGATTATTCCAAAAATCATCAATGTAGATTTAGAAAAGAGACCAAATGATTCTAAACCTACAATTTATATAACACATTGTCCAGAATGCAACACCGAGTTGGTTCGAACTGATGGCGAAGCCAATCATTATTGCCCAAATTTTTATGGTTGTCCGCCACAAATTATTGGTCGAATTCAGCATTTCATTTCAAGAAAAGCAATGGATATTGAAGGTTTGGGTGGAGAAACAATAGCACTTTTATATAATAATGGCTTGGTTAAAAATTATGCCGATTTGTATGATTTGAAAGTCGAACAACTTTTACCGTTGGAAAGAATGGCTCAAAAAAGTGCTGAAAATATTGTAAATGGCGTTCAAAAATCTAAAGAAATACCATTTGATAAAGTTTTATATGCTATCGGAATTCGATTTGTTGGCGAGAATGGTGCCAAAAAATTAGCCAAACATTACAAAAACATTGATGCTTTGCAAAACGCATCGTTAGAAGAATTGACTTCGGTTGATGATTTTGGTGGAAAAACGGCTCAAAGTGTTATTGAATTTTTTCAGAATTCAGAAAATGTTCAAATTATTGAAAGATTAAAAGCATCAGGATTGCAATTCGAATTGATCGAAAAAGTAAATCTTGATGCAACAGAAAAATTACTTGGAAAAATATTTGTAGTTTCTGGTGTTTTCGAGAAGTTTACGCGTGATGATTTAAAAAAATCAATAGAAGATAATGGCGGAAAAAATGGAAGTTCGATTTCTGCAAAAACCGATTTTATTCTTGCTGGCGATAATATGGGACCAGCCAAATTAGAAAAAGCCAATCAATTGGGGATAAAAATAATATCTGAAGGTGATTTTATTGAAATGCTAAAGTAATTCTATTAAAAAATTCTTAAGTTTGTTAAAATTTGTATTTTTAAATGGATTTAAAAAGACTATTATTAATTTTTCCAGTCCTGTTTTTGCTAGTCTATTTTGGTGCAGGAATTTTTTATGTGCCAGAGTATGTAATTTTTATAAAACCATTTATTATACCAAGTTTTATGGTTTATGCAATGGCAAATAATTTTGATAAGATTAGTTTGAAATTTTATTTTTTTGCACTATTTTTTTATATTGGAGAAATACTAGTATTAGTCGATTATAATGATATTTCAATTATGCGTTTTGCACTATTGTCGTATCTATTTTGTTATATAAGTCTTATTTTATTAGGATATGAGAATTTAATTAAAATAAAAAAAATAAAATGTTTGAGTGGTTTAACATTAATTATATTTATTCTAAATATATTTTTTCTGCTTTGTATTTTATACATTATTTTAAATTCTATAGAAGATTTTTTGACAATAATAATTATTGTTTTAAATACAATTTCTGCAGTATTACTTGGTGTATTTGCAGTTCTTATTTTGGGAGAAAGCAATAAAAAAATAGCTTTTTTTTACTTTTTCGGCTCATGCGCTTTAATTATTAACGATGTTTTCTCTGCTCTAGAAACTTATTATTTAGAAAGCGTTATTTTAAACACAATAGAAAGATTGTTGCATTTTGGAGCCTTCTTTTTATTTTATATGTTTGTAATAAATGATCAAAAAACTAATTTAAAAAATATTAAATAATTGCCCTTATGAAGTTAAGCCAAATCCTACTTTTTCTTTTTTCTTTTTTTTCAGTTTTAAGTATCTTAGGAGTTATTATCGAAAACGAGAACCTATTTTTAATATCTAAAACAATAATTTTTCCTTGTATTTTATTTTATTATTTCGATAAAATGAATAAAATAAATTATCTTTTTTTAATAATATTGCTGATATTTTATTTAGTTGATATTATTTTAATTCTGGATATTCCAAATCAGATATTTTATTTCACTGTGCTTTTGAATATAAATCATTTAATAATTTTGGGTTATTCTATTAAAAACATCGAAAAAAGACAAATTGAATATAAGCTATTATTTTTTTCAATATTTATGTTTTTGTTGGGTTGCAGTATTCAATATTTGATTTACGACTTGATTAAACAACAAAATTTTAGCGCAGCTATTGCGATTTTTTTATCAGGTATTTTTGTTTCTATTTTTAATGGAATTTCGCTATACAATTACTTAGTTAGAAATAGTTTTATATGTTATTATTTCGGATTTGCTTGTTTGAGTTTAGGACTTATGTACGCTTGTTACGACATTTATAAGTACGTTTATTACATAAAAATTTTAAGAATTTTGAGTTTGTTTTTTAAAATTGCTGCTTACTTTTTATTTATAAAATTTATTCTGGCAAAAGAAACTTATTTATTAAAAAAGGAGAATAACCTTCAAGAAATTATATGAAAGATTATTAAATTATGTATTTTTGTAATTAATAAATTCATAATATGATTTTTTCTAAAATTTTTAATAAAGCACTTTTTCCGATAATGATTATTGCTATTTATTTTGCTTTTAATGAGCAAAATAAATCCAATCAAAATATTTTTATAATGATTATTGCTATTGCTATTTTTATGATGGGAATGATGATATTAAGTGCAAAAACCCCGAGTAAAAACCCTGATAAAGAAGACGATAATGTTTAATATTGGTGATAAAGTTTCAGTTCTAGACGATGATATGGATGGAATAGTTACTAAAATTCTAAACAATCAGATTACTATTGAAACAACTGAAGGTTTCGAATTGAATTTTCAATCAAAAGAATTAATAAAAATTGGAGAATCCAATGATTTCAAAAATAGTATTGCAACTTTTAATACTAACGAAATCAAGAAAACCAAAGAGATTCCGAAACCTAGAAGTTTCGTAAAAGAAAAAAGAGTAAAAGAAATTCCACCACCAGAATTTGATTTACACATAGAAAAATTAGTTAAGAATTTTAGAGGAATGTCTAATTACGACATATTAACTTTGCAATCAGAAACTGCCAAACGACATTTAGATTTTGCAATCAAAAACCGAATTCCAAAAATTGTTTTTATTCACGGAGTAGGCGAAGGCGTATTGAAATCTGAGTTAGATTTTATTTTAGCTAGATACGAAAACATTGATTTTAAAGAAGGCAATTATCAAAAATATGGGCAAGGTGCAACCGAAATTTTCATTCGCCAAAATGTGAAATAATATTATTGTGTCTCAATTTTTCCTAATTCAAAATCATCACCTAAATTAAATTGGCTGTTTCCTTTTTTAAGTTTTACACTTTTTAAACTAACTTTATGAATGTATTTGGCTCCAATTTTTTCTGTGTTAACTTCAATAGTTCCAGATGTAGCTTTCCATTCTTGTTTTAATGTAGGATCAGTTGCTAAATAACTCGTTTTACATTTATAGTTTGTC
>JAYTMQ010000047.1:0-26435 GCA_043728355.1 Bacteroidota bacterium | reverse complement strand
TTGTTCTTGTGTAAAGTTCATAAAGTTGTACGTTTTTTGTTCGTAATATAAAATTACAAATTTTTAACTTTACACACTTTTTTAATACAGTATCAATATAAAATTCAGGATTCATGAAAACCTTAAACGATTTCGATTTCAATAACAAAAAAGCAATTATTAGAGTAGATTTTAATGTACCATTGGACGAAAACTTCAAAGTTACAGATGCTACACGAATTGAAGCAGCAAAGCCTACAATTGAGAAAATTATATCCGATGGTGGAAGTGTAATTTTGATGTCACATTTAGGAAGACCAACTGGCATTGAAGCAAAATATTCATTGAAACACATTTTATCTAAGGTTTCGGAGGTATTAGGAATTAATGTAAAATTTGTTGAAAATTGTGTTGGAGAGTTAGCAATAGAAGCTTCAAATAATTTAAAAAAAGGAGAAATATTATTACTTGAAAACTTAAGATTTTATAGCGAAGAAGAAAAAGGTGACGAATCATTTGCAAAAAAACTATCAGAACTTGGTGATATTTATGTAAATGATGCTTTTGGAACGGCGCATAGAGCACACGCTTCTACAACTATAATTGCCCAATTTTTTCCAAACTCAAAATGTTTTGGTTTATTAATGGAAAAAGAAATTATGAGTTTGAACAAGGTTTTAAAAGACAGTAAAAAACCAGTTACAGCAGTTTTAGGAGGAAGCAAAGTTTCATCTAAAATAACTGTAATAGAAAATATTCTTGACAAAGTTGACCACATGATAATTGGCGGAGGAATGACATTTACATTTGTAAAAGCATTAGGCGGAAAAATCGGGAATTCTATTTGTGAAGACGACAAACAAGAGTTGGCTTTAGAAATTTTACGTTTGGCTAAAGAAAAAAATGTGCAAATACATATTCCAGTTGATGTAATTGCTGCTGACGATTTTTCGAATACAGCAAATACTAAAATTGTTGATGTACGAGAAATTCCAGATGAATGGCAAGGACTTGATGCAGGACCAAAATCATTAGCCAACTTCAAAGAAGTAATTTTGGCTTCAAAAACCATACTTTGGAACGGACCACTAGGTGTTTTTGAAATGCCAAATTTCGCAAACGGAACAATTGAATTAGGAAATTTTATTGCAGAATCTACTCAAAACGGTGCTTTCTCTTTAGTAGGTGGCGGCGACTCTGTTGCAGCTGTAAAACAATTTGGTCTTGAACACAAAATGAGCTATGTTTCTACTGGTGGTGGTGCAATGTTAGAAATGCTTGAAGGCAGAGTTTTGCCAGGAATTGAAGCAATATTGAATTAATAATTACAATAATATAAAAGCTCCAATTTTATAATTTGCGCTTTTTTTAATTCCAAAAACGCAAAAAAACGCACTTTTAACATTAATTAAACAGATTTTTATAATATACCGTTTATTTTTGCGTTTCATCGTATTAGTTAATTTGAAACACTATTTATGAAATTAAAAATCAACATATTAGCCTTTATATTAATAATAACATCATTTTCTTTTGCTCAAATAGAAAACGACAGTATTGATAAATTGCCAATCGTAGTTAAATTATCTGTGCTTGATTCACTCAAAAAGACGTTTGCAAATCACAACGAAGTTTCGAAAGTCGACCAACTCTGGCTCAAAGAATTATCGAATACTGAACTTTCTGAAACACAATTTGAAGACATTCTAAACATTAATCCAGATGCAAATGTGGTTTATGATTTGCCTACCGATTTATTAAAAGAAAGATTGGCAAAACTTGACGCTAAATCACCATTTAATATCGAATATAATATTGGTTTAGAGAATGTTATAAAATCATTATTGAAAAATAGAAAAAAATCTTATGAGCGTTTGCTCGGAATTTCGCAATATTATTTTCCTTTATTCGAAGAAGCTTTATCTAAATACAACATTCCAATCGAAGTAAAATATTTGGCAATTGTAGAATCTGCATTGAATCCAAAAGCACGATCAAGAGTTGGTGCAACTGGACTTTGGCAGTTTATGTACAACACAGGTTTGCAATATAAACTAGATGTTAATTCGTATATAGACGAACGTAGCGACCCAATAAAAGCAACCGAAGCAGCTTGTCAATATTTGTCAGGAATGTACAAAATTTTTGGCGATTGGGATTTGGTTCTAGCATCATACAATTGCGGTCCAGGCAATGTAACCAAAGCGATTCGTCGCTCGAATGGTCAAACCAATTATTGGAATATTCGTAAAAAATTGCCACGTGAAACAGCAGGATATTTGCCAGCTTTTTTAGCAACAATGTACATAATGGAATATCATAATGAACACGGAATTGCCAAAATAAAACCACCAGTTAATTATTTTGCTACAGATACAATTTTGGTAAAAAAACAATTGTCTTTTAGCCAAATCGCCAGATTAATTGATATTCCAGAAACCGAATTGCAATTTTTTAATCCTTCGTATAAATTAAATATTATTCCAGTAACTGATAAAAAGAAAAACTATATCAGATTACCACAAGAAAAAATTGCAGTTTTTACTTCAAACGAAGACAAGATTTATTATTTCGCAAATTATGAATACAACCTTCGTGAGAAACAAAATCCTGAGCCAGTTTTTATAAAAGATACTTTGAATTATTATACAAATGATAAAAAATTAGTTACTAAAAATCGTACATATAAAGTCAAACGTGGAGATAGTTTAAACGAAATTGCCAGTAAATTTGGAGTAACTGTTGCAGAAATTAAAAAATGGAATGGTTTAAAAAGCGACAAGGCACCAAAAGGGAAAAACCTTAAATTGACTGTTACAGAAAGTGTTGTTGTTAGAACTAAACATCCAATCAAAAAAGACGAAGTTATAGCTGTAGCAAATAATCCAATCGAAACTAATCAAATTGCTGTTATAAATGAACCAACAAAAACAGATACTGTTATTGTTAAAGAAGTCATTGTAGAAAAAATAATCGAACCAGAAATCAAGAAAGTTGAACCTAAAATTGATTTGACATCTAAACCAATTTTTGAAAAAATTGTTGCAACTGCAAAATCAGAAACAAAATCAATCATTCAGAAGCCAATTTTTAAAGAAGAAAAAATAGTTACTTATAAAGATGTAACACAAACTTATAAAGTTAAAAAAGGCGATAACCTAAGCTCGATTGCCGACGATTTAGGTGTAACTATTACAGATTTAAAAAACTGGAATAAAATCAAGAAAAATTCGGTAAACAAAGGCACAAGCCTTAAATATACAACTTCACAAAGAGTAGTTACTACGGTTAAGAAAAAGATAAATGAAGCTTCAGAGCCAATAACAAGAAACGAATCTAAAGATTTAAAACCCAATATAAATCCATCAGAATCTAATGAATATATTGTTGCCAATGGAGAAAACATTTGGAAAATAGCAGAAAAATTCAATGTTACGGCAGCAGATTTAAGAAAATGGAATAATTTGAAATCGGATAAACTAAAAAACGGTTTAGCATTAATAGTATCCAATAACGATAATTTAGAATCTGAAAAAACAAAATTAAGTAATAAAAGAACCGCAGAAATTAAAGATAAACAAAAAATGTATTTGGTTAAAAAAGGCGATTCGTTGTTTAGTATTTCTCAAAAATACCCAGGAGTTACTGTTGCTGATTTAAAAAAATGGAACAATATTAATGGAGATATTCGTCCTGGAATGAAATTGAAAATCATAATTTAAAATTTCTTACTATATTTGTAAAAATAAATTTTCAACATTATAAAAGCAAAAAACATCATTATGAAAAATTTCCTTTTGATGTTTTTTGCATTTACAGCTATTTTTTCTTGTAAGAAAAATGAAAATTCATCAACTAAAATTTCAGGCAAATCCAATTCAGTCTCTATTATTATTGATGACGAATTGTGGAATGGAGAAATTGGCGATTCTATTAGAAACAAATTAGCAACACCCGTAATTGGTTTACCTCAAGAAGAGCCATTGTTTACTCTAAATCAATATCCAGTCAAACTGCTCGAGGGTTATATGAGTAATAGTCGCAATATTATTATCATCAAAAAAGAAGCTAAAAGCAAATTCGAAATTATCGAAAACACAGTACCAAAACCACAAAACGTTGTTTATATTTCTGGAAAAACTGTTCTAGAAATTCAAGATACTATTCAAAACAATGCTTTAAAAATAATCAATAAAATAAAAGAAACCGAAATAATTGATCTTCAGAAATTAACTAAAAAATCCCTTTTAGATTCTAAAAAAATCACTAAAAAATTCAAAATTAATATTGATATTCCAGTAAATTATAATTATGTGATGCGACGAGGAAAGTTTATTTGGCTAAAGAAAGAAATTTCATCTGGAAGTGTAAGTTTAATAACGTATCAAATACCAATTAATAATATTAAAAATTCAAAAAAACAATTGGCTCAAATCTTGAAAACCCGTGATTCAATTGGCAATTTGTTCATTCACGGAAGTGTCAAAAAAACCAAAATGCTAACAGATGTTTCGGTTAGTCCGTTTTTTGACAAAACAATTATCAATGGCAGACCAGCTTTTGAAACCCGTGGTTTGTGGCAAATGAACAACGATTTTATGTCTGGCCCGTTTATTAATTATACAATAATCGACAAACCACACAATAGAATTTTGGTGCTTGAAGGTTTTTGTTATGCGCCATCAAAAGAAAAAAGAGACTTAATTTTCGAGTTAGAGTCTATTATAAAATCTATAAATATTTTAAAATAAAAATGTCAATTTCATTCAAAACCAAAACTTTTCAAGAATTATCGGTCGATGAATTATATGCTATATTGCAACTTCGTTCAGAAGTTTTTGTAGTCGAACAAAACTGTGTTTTTCAGGATATGGATTACAAAGACCAAAAAGCTTGGCACGTAATTGGTACTTGCGACAGCAAGATTATTGCCTATACAAGATTGTTTAAGCCAAACGATTATTTTGAATTTGCTTCGATTGGACGAGTAGTTATCAACCCGAAATTTCGAGATAGAAAGTGGGGAAATGACTTAATGCAATATTCAATTTTAGAAGTAGAAAAATTATTTGGAGTTAAACAAATTACAATTGGAGCACAACTTTACTTAAAAAAATTCTACGAAAACAATGGTTTTGCTCAAACTAGCAATGTTTATCTTGAAGATGATATCGAACACATCGAAATGAAAATAATTTAAATTTTTGTCACCAAAATTTCTACACGACGGTCAAATTCTGATCCTTTTCCCAGCGGCACTGTGTTTCCATAACCTTTAAAAGTCATTCTTTCGGCTGGAATATTCTTAGAAATAAAATATTTATAAACCGCTTCGGCACGATTTTTTGACAAGCCACGTTTTTTGGTGTCTTTATCGATTGCTTCGTTCTGATGTGGCGGAACACAACAAACATGACCTTGAATTTCGAAATTATAAATGTTGCTGTGCAAAACCATCTCGATGATTGTGTCTAATTCTTTTTTGGTTTCTGGAGACAATTGGCTGCTTCCGGTTTCAAAAAAAACATCTTCAAGAATTACTTTATCGCCAACAATATGGTTTTTTTGAACACCTTCATAATATTTTGGCTTTTCGATTTTTGGTGGAATTGGTTTTATATTTAATAAAACATCTACTCTACGATTTTGCGTTCGAATTACATCGACATTCTGTTTAATGTTTTCTACCAAGGGAATTTTTCCTTTTCCTTCGATTTTTAGAATAATTTTGTTTTTAACGCCATTATTCATCAATTGGTCTTGAATAAAATTGGCACGTTTGTTAGACAATTCAAAATTATATTCTTCGTTTCCAACATCATCGGTGTAGCCAAAAATCTGAATGCTTTCTATTTTTGAAGAATCTGTATGTTTAACAAAGTTAATTAAATCATCGATTTGAGATTGTTCTATTTCAAATTTATCAAATTTAAAATAAGCAGAATGAATTGACTTTTCTTGGGCTTTTGCAAGTCCAAAAAACAAAATTAAAGCCAATTTCATTAATAGTTTCATCTATAATTTCAGAATTTGTTTGTATTCGTTAGTGTCTGTCAAAGTCGCTGTTGCTTTCTTGATTTCGGTATTGTTTTTTAAATAATATTGATACAATCCTTCTTTGTATTGATAGCGTTTTATTATTTCTTCTAGGATTAACCGTTTGATTTCGATTTGATTTTTATCTAATAATTTTTCTTCACTTTTTTGAATAGCAGTTAACAAATTTTGGTATTCTAAAGTAATATTCTCGTCGATTTTTTCTTTTTTTGCAGCTTCTAATGTTTTTTTTAATGACAATTCGCTTTCGGTATTAAAATCAAAATTGGTCTTTTTCAAGAAAGCTTTGAAACCAGCAAAATCAGCATCAGAAATAGTTGGAATTTTATCGCCAAGAGTTGAGTTTTTATAATAAAAATCGGTAACGAAGTTAAATATTCCGTCGTTTTTTATCAAAGCTTCTGCAATTGCACTGGTTTTGGTTTCTGCCATTTCTATATCTGGTTGAATACCACCACCATCATAAACAGTTCTTCCTTTTTTGGTTTTAAATGCGTTATAATTAGCTACTTCTGTTCGAGTTGCTTTTCCGTTTTTATCTTTATTGGAATAATTTAATGCTTGAATGCATCTGCCAGCAGGCGTAAAATAACGAGAAATTGTAACTTTGACTTGCGTGCCGTACAACAATTCGATTGGACGTTGCACCAAACCTTTTCCAAAACTTCGACTACCAATTATTACTGCTCGATCCAAATCTTGCAACGCACCAGAAACAATTTCAGATGCTGATGCGCTTTTCCCATCAACCAAAATAGCTAACGGAATTTCTAGATCGACTGGTTCTTTATTGGTTTTGTAAGTTGTATTATATTTTTCAACTTTAGATTTTGTGGTTACAATTATTTCTTTGTTTGGCACAAATAAGTTGCAAATATTTACAGCTTCTTGCAACAAACCACCGCCATTTCCTCGTAAATCTAGAACAATTCTTTCTGCTCCATCTTTTTTGAGAGCTTCAAGTGCTTCTTTGGTTTCTTGCGATGCTTTTTTACTAAAAGTTGCCAAAACTATATAACCTGTTTTGTCATCGATTTTTCCGTAAAACGGTACTGCTTTTATTTCTACTTCGTCAAGCGAAATTATTGCAGTATTTGGTTTTCCTTGTCGATTAAACTTTACTGGAATTTTAGTGTTTTTGGAACCTCTAAAAAGTTGTGTTGCATCGTCTTTGTAATCAGCTAATAATATATCGCCAATTTGAGTTATTTCGTCTCCTGGTTTTAGTCCAGCCTTGTCCGCCGGAAAATTTTTATAAGCTTCTTTTACAATTACTTTGTCTTCTTTTCGGGTAATAATTGCACCAATTCCAGTATATTCGCCAGTATTGTTGATTTTGAATTTTACAACATCTTGCTCGTTGAAATAATTGGTGTATGGATCAAGTTCTATCAACATACTTTTGATAGATTTGTCCATTAAATCTCCAGGATTAATTTCGTCAACATAATTCATATTGACGGTTTTATACATTTCTGTAAAAATTTCTATTTGTTTAGCGATTTCAAAAAAATCTTCTTTGAAACTAGCACTAATAAATAAAAATCCCGAAGCTATTACAGGTAAAATATATTTTTTTTTGAAAAAATTTTGCATTATAATTTGTTTTTATTCCTGATTTTTTTTCTAATAAAGTAAAAACCTACTACGAAAATAAGAATAAAAGGCCAAAGTTGTATGATTCCAATGAAAAAACTTGAAATACTATTGAAACCAGAAACAATTGCGTTCCAAAATTTACTTCCAAACGAGCTTGTTGCGCCACTTTCTTCGGCTACTGTTTTGTAAAATTCTATTGAAATAGTACTCATCGAAATGCGACTTTTCATATAGCGCAATTGTCCTTCTTTGGCATCGATTTCTTCTCTAATTGAAGCTAGTTGAGTTTCTATTTCTATCATTTCCGAAACTTTTGTGGCTTTCTTCAACAGTTCGAAATATCTAGTTTCCAGAATTTTTTTGGCTTTCAATCGAGCATCAATGTCAATATATTCCTCGGTTACATCTTTTGACGAAATTTCTTTTCGATCAAAATAAGTTACGCCATTAGAAATTTCTTTAATAAATAAATCAAAATTCTGACTTGGCACACGAACAACAATATTTCTAAAAACCGATTGATAATCTTTGCCTTCAACATCATTTTGAATAATGGCATTTTGCTTTTTTGCAGCAACAATAATTTTTTGATAAGTTGGTTCTAAATCATTGGTTTCGAATCGAAGATTACCTTCTTTAATTATTTTAGGCGTAACCTTTTCCGAGGATTGTTGTTCAGAAACTGAGTCAACCACTGAATCGTTATTAAAATTTGGTGGTGGTGGCGGCGGAACCAACATTGCTTTTACATCAGATGATGCTTCAACAGTAGTTTCTTCTGATTGTTTGCATCCAATAATTAAAATCGAAAAAACAATGCAATAAACAATTGATTTCATAAGGTTGAGGATTTTGATTTATAAACTAATAACGTCAAAATATTAACATTTATTGCAAAATCAAAAAACGAGCCAGTTTATTCTATTTCAGATTTTATTTGATGTACGAATTTTTCGAATAACTGTTTGGTTTTCAACTCAATTTCTTGATAAGTTAATTTTTCTTTTGTTTGATAAAAAAACATTATTGCATAAGGTTTATCTAGTTTTTCTATAAATAAATGTTTATTCAAGCGATAGGTTTCGCGCAAAACTCGTTTGAAATAATTTCTATCTACTGCTTTTTTGAAATATTTTTTAGAAACCGAAACACCAAATTTAATTTTTTCATCATTTTCTATTCCCAAAGGAACATAAACCAGACGCAACGGATATTTAGAAACCGATTTTCCGTCAGAAAATAGAGAATCTATTGTAATTTTACTTTTTAGTTTTTCGGCTTTTGGATAGGTAAATGGCATTTTATTTAATATGATTTTTTTTAATGCTTAATGATCAATACCGATGGTACATTTGCCAACCAATCGCTCTCTGAATCTATCAGTTTTTTCCAACTTTCAAGACTTATTAGCATTAAATCTTGTTTAGAAAGAAATTCTTTTTTCATTAATTTCTCACTCAAAACCGAAATGTTATCAGGATATTTATTTTCTAAATTTGTAAAGGCACTTTCTAGAACAAAATGCGATTTAGATAACTCATTAATGTCTAAAATTGAAATTCTTGTATTGTTATTAAAAACCAATTTTTGAGCATAATCCATTAAAAATGAATCTTCAGATGAGAATATTGGCACAAAAACTTTGTCTAAATTCTGAAAATCTTTATCGACAAGAATTCCTAATGGCATTTTGGTTTTCGAGATAATATTTCGTGTTCTTTCGTCGAATGGCGAGTTTTCGAACAAACCTTCTTTTCCTGTAAATTTGTCAAACAAACGATCTGGATTAATGATTCTAGTCGTAAAACCTAAAATTTTCCCTAAAAATGTTCCTTCGAAAATCGATTTTCCTAGTCCAACTAACAATAAATCATAATCGCCATTGTTAGCAATTTCGGCAATATTGGTTTCAATATCAACTGCAGATTTAAAAATTGTAGAAATTTCTTGTTTCAAAATTTCAGATTCTTCTATAATTGGTTGAAATCTTTCTTTTTCATATTCTTCGAGATTATAATTATGGGTTTGGTCACTCAAGGCCAAGTGCATTGCTGTTATTGATGTAGTTTCTTTTTGTTTTTTTACTAAACTATTTGCCAATCGAAGTAAAGATTTGCCTTTTTCGTTATTTCCAAACGAAATTAGAATTTTGAAAAAACCATCTGTTAGTTTATCAGAATTAGGATTTACATCTTTGGTTTTGAATAAATAATTGATAATATCAAGTGCAGGTCCAGTCATAAAAGTTGTTACTAAAGCCATAATTACCATCATTGTAAAAACTTCTGGTGTCAAAACTTTTAAATCTAGTCCAATATTTAAAACAACTAGTTCCATCAATCCACGAGTGTTCATCAATGCGCCAATCGTTAACGAATCTCGCCAAGATTGCCCAACAAATTTTGCGGCTAATGCACTTCCTACAAATTTACCAACTACAGCAACAACAATAATACAACCTGTAACTTTCCATAAAAACGGGTCGTTTATCAATCCGATTTCAGTTCTTAATCCAGTGAAAACAAAAAATAAAGGCAGTAATAAAATAACCGAAACATCTTCGACTTTTTCGATAATTACATTTCTAAATTTCGAAATATCTGGCATAATTACGCCTGTCATAAATGCACCAAAAAGAGCATGAATGCCAATTATTTCCGTTAAATAAGACGATAGTATTAATGTCAAAAAGAAAATCGCAACAACTGGTTTACTTAATGTTGATTTGTCGCCATATAAATCGCCAATCCTTTTCAGGAATGGTTTTACTACAAACAACATGACTAAAACATAAAAAATCGCTGCTAACAAAATATAAATTGCGCTAACAAAACTGCCCGCTTTTACGATTGCGATAACTGCGGCAAGCAAGCACCAAGCTGTAATATCATCTGCGGCTGCGCAAGTAATTACGATTGCGCCCAATTTGGTTTTGTGAATGCCACGTTCTTGAACAATTCTTGCCAAAACTGGAAAAGCTGTTATGCTCATTGCAATTCCCATAAATAAAGCAAATGACAAAAAAGAAACTCCAATTGGAGCAAAACGATAATATACGAAATACGCCAAACCAATTCCTAATGTAAAAGGAAAAACAATACTTGCGTGACTGATAACAACGGCTTCATTGGCACGATTTTTAAGAATTTTTAAATCGAGTTCCATACCAATTACAAACATAAAAAGGATCAAACCTATTTGGCTTAAAAACTGCAAATTACCCAATGATTCAATTGGAAATAAAACTGCCGAAAATTCAGGAAAATACATTTTAAGTAATGATGGTCCAAGTGCAATTCCAGCTATAATTTCTCCGATTACAGAAGGTTGACCAATTTTTCTAAAAACCCATCCAAAAAATCTAGCTACAATTATTATAGTAACAATTTGCGCCAATAAAATTGCCAATGGATGATGCAAATTGGTGTTTAATGCATTCAAAAAATCGTTCCAATGGTTACCACTTGTTTCTGCAACTTTTAGTGTTTTTACAATTTCAAGTTGCGTGCCTTTATCGACAATCCAAAACATAATGGCGGTAAATCCTCCGGTTAAAAAAATATAAAAGAATGCGTTTTTGTAATTTTTCATTTGGTTTATTTGAAACGTAATTCCAGAATTTTAATTTGGAATTTAATTATAAATAATTTAATTCACATCAACAAAGATGAGAAAACATTTATATAATTTAAACTAATTTTCGAAAATTTAATCTAAATGTATTGTTATTGTCATAACAAGTGCAGTCGAGTTGGCTTTTTGGACTTCGGCTGCACTCATTAGTAAAGAAAACAATTTAAAAATAATACTAAATATTATAGGTTTTGATTAACTTTGCACGATTTTAAATTTTATGGAAAACAAAGAAATTTACGGTTTTTGGGAAAAATTATCAGGTTTGATTCTAAAAAATAGAGTTGCGATTTTAATCTCGATTTTTGCTATTACAATATTTTTAGCCTTGCAATGGCGCAATTTGAGTTTGAGTTATCAAGAAGCCAATTTGTTGCCAAAAGACCATATTGCAAACATCGAATACAACCAATTTCTTGATAAATTTGGAGAAGAAGGCAACTTGATTGTTATTGGTTTTCAGGACAAAACTTTTTTTACTCCAAAAGCTTTTTCTGCATGGAATGAATTAATGTCCGGAATAAAATCTTGCCAAGAAACCGACTTGGTGGTTTCTATTAGTGATTTAAAAACCCTTGAAAAAGATACCATTCAAGAAAAATTTCAATTAATTCCTTTTTTTGATAAAAATCAAATTCAAAATCAAGCTTATTTGCAACAAATAAAAGCTGATTTATTCAATAATTTGCCTTTCTACGAAGGATTATTGTTCAACAAAGAAACAGGTTCGATTCGATCTGCGATTTATCTAAAAAAATCAATAATTAATACCAAACTTCGCGCTCCATTTATTCTCAAAAATATTGTTCCAAGAATAGAAAAATTCGAAAAAGAAACAGGAATTGATCTAAAAGTATCCGGAATGCCATACATCAGGACTATAAATTCTGAAAATATGAAAGGTGAAATAGGGCTTTTTATTGGCTCAGCGTTATTAATAACTTCTTTAATATTTTTCTTGTTTTTCAGGTCATTTCGAGCGACATTAATTTCGGTATTTATTCTGATTTTTGGTGTGATTTGGTCATTCGGAACGTTGGCATTATTCGGTTACAAAATTACGATTCTAACAGCTATTATTCCACCATTGATAATCGTAATAGGCATTACAAACTGCATTTTCTTGATAAACAAATACCAACAAGAAATAAAAATGCATCAAAATCAGGCAAAAGCTTTAGAACGAGTAATCTCTAAAATTGGAGTTTCGACCTTGATGACTAATTTGACAACAGCGGCAGGTTTTGCAACTTTTATGATTACAGGCAACGATTTGTTGTATGAATTTGGATTGGTAACCTCAATAAATGTAATTACAGTTTATCTTTTGACGCTTTTGGTTGTGCCAATTTTGTATAGTTTTTTACCAACGCCAACCGATAAACATTTAGTTCATTTGAGCAAAAATTATATTTCGAATTTACTGATTTGGGTCGAAAAAATTGTCAGACACAAACGCAAATCTATTTATGTAGCTTACGGCATTTTACTTATTTTTAGTTTAATTGGAATTATGCAAATGAAAGTTTCTGGCTCTTTGATTGGAGAAATGCCAAAATCGGCTTCGTTTTTTAAAGATATTTTATTTTACGAAAAAGAATTTAATGGCGTTATGCCACTAGAAATAATGATTGACACCAAACGTAAAAAAGGTGTTATGAAACTTTCGACAATGAAAAAAATGGACGATTTGCAAGCTACAATCAATAGCATTCCTGAACTTTCTAAACCAGTCTCAATTGTCAATTTGGTTAAATATTCTAAGCAAGCATTCTACAACGGAAAACCACAATATTATGAATTGCCAACAACTCAAGAGCAAGTTTTTATTCTTTCGTATGCCAAAAATGCTACAAAAAATAACAAAGATAATTTGATGAAAAGCTATGTGGATTCTACTGGTCAATATGCTAGAATAACCACTTTTATGAAAGATATTGGTACCGAAAAAATGGCAATTATAGAACAGAAAATCAGAACAGAAATTATTAAAATTTTTCCAAAAGACAGATTCGAAGTTACAGTTACAGGAAAAGCTTATGTTTTCCAGAAGGGAACTAGTTATTTGATTGACAACCTAATAGAATCTTTAATATTTGCAATTTTCTTAATAGTTTTGCTAATGATTTATTTGTTTCGATCTTACAAAATGGTTCTAGCATCGGTTTTGACAAATGTTTTACCTCTTATTATTACTTCTGGATTAATGGGTTATTTTGACATTCCGTTAAAACCATCAACAATTTTGGTTTTTAGTATTGCTTTTGGAATTTCGGTCGACAACGCTATTCAATTTATGGCAAAATATAAACACGATTTGATTGATACTAACGGCAAAATCAAGCTATCGATTTTTAGCGCATTAAAAGAAACTGGAATAAGCACTTTTTACACATCGATTGTTTTGATTTTTGGATTTGCGATTTTTACATTGTCAAGTTTCAGTGGTACAATTGCTCTTGGAGGATTAATTTCAGTAACTTTATTGTTTGCAATGTTTGCCAATTTATTAGTTTTGCCAGCATTAGTTTTATCCTTTGAGAAAAAACGAATTGTTGAAGAAGTTTTAGAATAGTTTGTCTTGAATCTAATTCCTTTAAAAAACCTTTTAAACCTTTCACAAATCGATTATATTTGCAAATATAAATTTATGGTTTTAAGCTAATTCTTAATTCCAATTCATAAAATATTTATTCAAGAAAATGAAACATACAAGAGTTAAAGACTTGCTAAACAGCGCATCAACTATTACTGAAGTCAATGCCAAAGGCTGGGTTAGAACATTTAGAAACAACCAATTTATAGCATTAAATGACGGTTCAACACTAGAAAACATTCAATGTGTTGTCGATTTTGAAAATACGCCAGAAGAAACCTTAAAAAGAATTACTACTGGTGCTGCAGTTTCTGTAACTGGTTCGTTGGTAGAAAGTCAAGGAGCTGGTCAAAAATTTGAGATTCAAGTTCAAAAACTAGAAATTCTAGGTGATTCCGATGCCGAAAAATTCCCAATACAGCCTAAAAATAAGCCAAGTTTAGATTTCTTGCGTGAAAATGCACATTTGCGAGTGCGAACCAATATGTTTCAAGCAATTATGCGTGTGCGTTCGGTTTTGTCATTTGCCGTTCATAGTTATTTTCAAGAAAAAGGATTTGTATATGTCAACACACCAATTATCACTGGATCAGATGCTGAAGGTGCCGGAGAAATGTTCAAAGTAACCGCTTTGCCATTTGAAAATACACCAAGAACCGAAGATGGAAAAGTAAATTATAAAGAAGATTTTTTTGGAAAAGAAACCAATTTAACCGTTTCTGGACAATTAGAAGGCGAAACTTTTGCAATGGCATTGGGTCAGATTTATACTTTTGGGCCAACTTTTAGAGCCGAAAACTCAAATACGTCAAGACATTTGGCCGAATTTTGGATGATTGAACCCGAAGTTGCATTTAATGACCTTACGGCAAATATGGATTTGGCAGAAGATTTTATTAAGTATGTAGTAAAATATACTCTTGATAAATGTGCAGACGATTTAAAGTTTTTAGAAACACGTTTATTAGACGAAGAAAAATCTAAACCACAGGCTGATAGAAGCGAAATGGCTTTGCTCGAAAAACTAAATTTTGTTTTAGCAAATGACTTCAAACGAGTTTCATACACCGAAGCGATTGATATTCTTAGAGATTGTACGCCAAATAAAAAGAAAAAATTCAATTATATAATTAATGAATGGGGAGCAGACTTACAATCGGAACACGAACGATTTTTGGTTGAAAAACATTTTAAATGTCCAGTAATTTTGTTTGATTATCCAGCCAATATCAAAGCGTTTTACATGCGTTTGAACGAAGACGGAAAAACAGTTCGAGCTATGGATATTCTTTTTCCAGGAATTGGAGAAATAGTTGGTGGATCGCAACGAGAAGAACGTTTTGATGTTTTGGTCGAAAAAATGAAAGTATTAGGAATAGACGAACAAGAATTGTGGTGGTATCTTGACACAAGACGTTTTGGAAGTGCAGTTCATTCAGGTTTTGGACTTGGTTTCGAAAGATTAGTTTTATTCGTAACAGGAATGACCAATATTCGTGATGTAATTCCTTTTCCTAGAACGCCTCAAAACGCAGAGTTCTAAAAAGTTTAATGTTGTTTAAAAAAGTTTAATGTTGTTTAACCACAACAACATTAAACTTTTAAACTTTTAAACCTTTAAACAAAAAAATAATGTTAAAACAATTTCTAAATTTTAAATTATCGCAAAAATTATCTCCACAACAAATTCAGTTGATGAAACTAATTCAATTGCCTACGCAAGCATTCGAGCAACGTTTATTGGAAGAAATGAACGAAAATCCTGCGCTTGAAGGTACAACCGATCAAGAAGAAGTTTACGAAAAAGACGAATTTGACAACAATGATGATTATGACGATGACGATTACGGCAACGAATCTATCGACTCTGGCGATGTAAATATCGACGAATATCTGAGCAATGACGAAATGCCAGATTATAAAACCCAGTCTAATAATTATAGCGACGACGACGAACGCGAATCGCCATTATCTGCTGGAGTAAGTTTTCATCAAGATTTGATTAATCAATTGAATACTTTTATTTTGAATGATGCGGAACGTGAAATTGCAGAATTTCTAGTAGGAAGCATCGACGATATGGGTTATATCCGCCGAAGTATTGCTGATATTGTTGACGATATGGCATTTACACAAGCTATTTATACTGATGAGAAAGCAGTCGAAAAAATGTTGCACGTCATTCACGAACTCGAGCCTTCCGGCGTTGGTGCGCGTGACTTGCAAGAATGTTTGTTGTTGCAATTAAAACACAAAACGCCAACTGAATATGTAGCTTTGGCAATTTCAATAATCGAAGATCAATTTGAGGCTTTTAGCAAAAAACATTACGATAAATTGACTGCCAAATTTAATGTTTCGAATGAACAATTAAAATCGGCAATACACGAAATCGAGAAATTGAACCCAAAACCTGGTGGATCATTCACAGGAAATAATAGAATTACCGAAAATGTTGTTCCAGATTTCGCCATCAGAATTATTGATGACGAACTCGAATTGACATTGAATGGTCGAAATGCTCCAGCTTTGCACGTTTCTAAAGATTATCAAGAAATGATGCAGACTTACAAAGATTCTCGCGATAAATCAAACGCTCAAAAAGATGCTGTTCAGTTCATTAAACAAAAACTAGATTCTGCAAAATGGTTTATTGATGCAATACGTCAACGCCAAGAAACTTTATTTGTAACAATGAATGCAATTATGCATTTTCAACAAGAATTTTTCCTTGATGGAGACGAAACCAAAATGAAACCAATGATCTTGAAAGACATTGCCGATATGGTTGGACTTGATATTTCAACAGTTTCACGAGTTGCTAATAGTAAATATGTAGAAACTCCGTATGGCACTAAATTGATAAAAGAATTTTTCTCGGAAGCAATGACTAACGACCAAGGAGAAGAAGTTTCGACACTCGAAATTAAGAAAATTCTTAAAGACGTTATTGACGAGGAAGATAAAAACAAACCCTTGCCAGACGATCAATTAGCCGAAATATTGAAAGAACGCGGTTATCCAATTGCTAGAAGAACAATTGCTAAATACAGAGAATTACTTGATATTCCAGTGGCTAGAATGCGTAAAAAAATGTAGAAAATGGTTTTCAATTAATAAATATATTTTTTAATAATATTTGCAATGCAAAAAATCGAACATATTGGTATTGCTGTTAAAAGTCTAAAAGAATCAAATATTTTATTTGAGAAATTATTTGGACTACCAGCATATAAAGAAGAAGAAGTTATTAGCGAAGGTGTTAAAACTTCTTTTTTCATGAATGGTCCAAACAAAATTGAATTATTAGAAGCAACAAATTCTGAAAGTCCTATTGCTAAATTTCTAGAAAAAAAAGGAGAAGGTATTCATCATATTGCTTTTGCTGTAGAAAATATAGTAGAAGAAATAGCAAGATTAAAATCTGAAGGTTTTATGATTTTGAACGAAATTCCCAAAAAAGGTGCTGATAATAAGTTGGTTGCGTTTTTGCACCCAAAATCTACAAATTCTGTTTTAATCGAATTGTGTCAAGATATTTGAATTTTTTAAAACCTACTAAATCAAGTTTTTAGATTAATTATTTATGTTAATATTTATTATTATCCAAAACTAACTCTAAAAGATTTGTAATAAATTAAAAAATGTAGTAATATTGCACACTCAAACGGTCCTATAGCTCATTCGGTTAGAGCAACTGACTCATAATCAGTAGGTGCTTGGTTCGATTCCAAGTGGGACCACAAGCCGCATTTTAAGTTTAAAATGCGGTTTTAATTTTTATAGAATTTATAAAGTTAAGAGGTTATTTTTTAAAAAATTTTAAAAAACAACACGTTTTATTAAGATGATTTAATTATTTAACATTAAAATGTTCTAAATAAATCAAATAAAATTTTTTTAAGAAATATTTTTATTTATTTTTACACAATTCTTAAAAGCAATGAAAAAAAATTTATCTGTATTTATTCTTTTGTTAACCAATGGTTTTGTTTTTTCGACACCACCTTTGCCGTTACCTCCATCACCACCACCCGGCTTTCCAATAAATGAAAATTTATTTTTATTGATGGGTTTGGTTTTAGTGTATGCTTTTTTTAAAATTGTTAAAAATAAAAGATATTCAAAATAAAAAAATAAAAGCATAAATTATTATAAAAAAAGCTTCGTAAATAAATTACGAAGCTTTTTTATTTTAATCTACTTTTTCGATAGCATCTTCATAATCAGGATACAAAAACTTATTGTATGGAAACCTAGTAATATGAATTTGTCTTACAGCTTCATAAACTCTTGCACGAAACTCTTCAAAATTTTCTTTCTCAGTTGCTGAGATAAAAAGAGCATTTTGTTGCCCAACATTATCCATCCAAGTTTTTTTCCATTCTTGCAAAGTATAATGTTTTTTGGTTTTTTCGGTAATTAAATCATCAAAATCTATTGTTAAATGCTGGTAAGCATCTATTTTATTAAATACCATTATTGTTGGTTTATCATTACTTTTTATATCTAATAAAGTTTGATTTACAGATTCAATATGGTCTTCGAAATCTGGATGCGAAATATCTACAATATGTAACAACAAATCCGCTTCTCGAACTTCGTCGAGTGTACTTTTAAAAGAATCGACTAGTTGCGTAGGTAGTTTTCGGATAAAGCCAACAGTATCAGACAGTAAGAAAGGCAGATTTTTTATAACAACCTTTCTAACAGTTGTGTCTAAAGTTGCAAAGAGTTTGTTTTCTACAAAAACATCACTTTTGCCAATAGCATTCATTAGAGTAGATTTTCCAACATTGGTGTATCCAACAAGAGCAACACGAACCATTGCTCCACGATTGCCTCTTTGAACCGACATTTGTTTGTCAATAATTTTTATTTTTTCTTTTAATAATGCAATTCTATCTCGAACAATTCTCCTATCGGTTTCAATTTCGGTCTCTCCAGGTCCTCTCATACCTATTCCTCCTTTTTGTCGTTCGAGGTGTGTCCACATTCCTGATAATCTTGGTAAAATATATATACATTGAGCCAATTCAACTTGTGTTCTAGCATAAGAAGTTTCGGCTCTTTGAGCAAAAATATCTAAAATTAGATTTGTTCTATCTAAAACTTTGCATTCTATAATTTTTGAAATATTTTTTTGTTGAGATGGCGATAATTCGTCATCAAAAATAACAGTCGAAATATCAAAATTTTTAACAAAAGAAGCTATTTCATCCATTTTTCCTGTTCCTAAAAATGTTTTAGGATTTGGTCTTTCCATTTTCTGAAAAAAACGTTTAACAACTTGGCCTCCTGCAGTGTAGGTTAAAAATTCTAATTCGTCAAGATACTCTTTCAATTTAACTTCGTCTTGTTTTTGAGTAATAATTCCAACGATAACAGTTTTTTCAAATTTTATTTTTTCTACTTCTAACATAATTTAATTTATGTTACAAATTTAACCATTATATATTGTTTCCAATACGGTTATCAAATTATTATTAAATTTAAGTTCGATAAAAACAAAAATTATAGTAATTAATTCAATTATTTTTTTAAATTTGAACTTTAAACACTGAATTTCAATTAAAAACCGTTAATTTTCATTACCATGAAAAAAATTATTTTATTATTAATTGCCTTTATTTTTAGCTTTAATTCATATTCTCAACTCGCTTTACAAGATTTCGAAGCCGCAGCATTTCCACCAACATTTCCAGCTAACTGGGCAGTTTTTGACAATGGAGTCAATGCTTTGCCAGCTGTAAATTGGGCAACACTTGCAACTCCTGCTCAAGTAACACCTTTGCCACCATTGCCTTTTGTTGGTGTAAAATCAGCTTATATGAATCGTCCAGGAAATATTGGTGCAAATAATACTTCTCAGGATTTTTTGGTAACACCTTTGACTAATATTCCAACAAATGGACAAATACGTTTTTTTACAAGAACTTTGTTGGCTACACAACAACCTGCAACAAAATATCAAATTAGAATAAAACTACAATCTGCTGGAGCGCAAAATGACCCTGCAGGATACAATTTGGTTACACAATGGACAGATGCTAATCTTGTTGCATTGTATAATGTATTTGAAGAAAAAACAGTAAGTGGTTTAGCTCTTGCCCCTTATTTAAACCAACCTGTATATGTTGCATTTTGTATGGAATATACTCAACCAGCAACTGCTCCAGTAGGAAATCGTTGGTTGATAGATAATGTACAGATAGTTCAAGAATGTTTGAATCCTGCAATTGCATCTTTAAATGCAGCCCCAATTTTAGCAACAAGTGCAACTCTTAATTGGGCAGCAACAGCAGGATCGGCAGGATATCAAATAGAAAATGTAGTTCAGTTTGGAACTTTTACAGGAAATCCAACTGGATCATCTCTTACAAACTCATTTGTTCAAACAAATTTAACAGGTTCGACTTGTTATCAATTCAAAGTTAGATCGGATTGTGGTTCTGGAAATTATGGCACTTGGGTTGGTCCATTTTCATATTGTACAACTGTTGCTCCACCAGTTTGCGGGGGAATATTTACCGACTCAGGTGGAATAGCTGCAAATTATGCCAACAGTGAAAACAGTACAGTAACTATTTTACCAATTAATGCAACTGATCAGGTTACAGTAAATTTTACAGCTTTTGCAACAGAAGCATTTTCTGATACTCTGAAAATATACGATGGTAACAGCGTGGCAACTGGAATTTTGCTTGGAACATTTTCGGGTACTACAAATCCAGGAACTTTTACTGGTTCATCTGCATCAGGAGCATTAACTTTTGTATTTGTTTCAGACGGCTCAGTTTCAGCAGCAGGTTGGAGAGCAGATGTAACCTGTAATCCACCACCAGCTTGTCAAAAGCCAACAACTTTAATTTCTTCAAATATTACAGTAGATAGTTTTACAGTTGGTTGGACCAATCTTGGAGTAGTTGATTCAAGTCAAGTTTTGATTTTGCCGTGTAACGCTCCAGCACCAACTGCTACAAGTACTGGTTGGACACCTGCTACAACAAATTCATTGACATTAAATAGTCAAGCTTCTGGAACTTGTTTTAATATTTACGTTAGAAGCGTTTGTCCAAGCGGATTGTTAAGCACATGGGCAGGACCATTATTATTAACCACATTGATCGCACCACCAGTTTGCGGTGGAAACTTTGTAGATGAAGGTGGAATAGGAGGAAATAATACAGGCGCATCACCATTAAATTATCCTGTTAATTCTAATTATGGTCCAATAGTTATTTGTCCAATTATAACAGGAGATAAAGTAACAGTTACCTTTACAGTTTTTAACACAGAGGCAAATTACGATGGGTTATACGTTTATAATGGTTCAACTGTAAATGCTGCAAATCAAATTTCAAGTACAAATGGTGCAGGAATTGTACCTGGTGGATTACCAGGCTCTTATTGGGGTACAACAATTCCAGGGCCATTTACAAGCGAAAGTCCTGATGGCTGTTTGACTTTTGTTTTTAGAAGTGATAGCTCGGTAGTTAGAGAAGGATGGGTTTCATCTGTTACTTGTGCACCTCCACCAACATGTAAAAAACCAACAGCACTACAAACCTCTTTGATTACTGCAACTTCAGCTAGATTAAGTTGGACTCAACCAGTTAACCCAAATGGAACAACTGCTACAACTTGGCAAGTAATTTCTGTACCTTGTTCAAATATTGCTCCATTAGCAAATAATCCAAACTGGATTACAACAACAAATAATCCATATCAGTTTCTTAATTTGAATTCAGATACTTGTTATGATTTTTATGTAAAAGCTGTATGTTCTTCAACTGATATAAGTGCCCTTTCAATTAAAACTTCTGCAAATACATTAATTATTCCGCCAGCTTGTGGAGGTAATTTTTATGATTTAGGAGGTTTAGCAGGTGATTATCTGCCTAGTTCTAATTCAACTACTATTATTTGTCCTACAAATCCTGGACAGATAGTAACTGTAACTTTTACCGCATTTAACACCGAAGCCAATTGGGATGGATTATATGTATTTGATGGAAATAATGTAAATGCTCCACAAATAGCTTCAAATAATCTACCAGCCAATGTACCTGGAGGTTTAGCGGGATCTTATTGGGGAACAACAATTCCTGGACCTTTTACATCAACAAGTCCAGATGGATGTTTGACTTTTAATTTTAGAAGTGATGCATTTCTAGTAAGAGCAGGCTGGGCAGCAAATGTAACCTGTACTGATGCGCCAACTTGCGCAAGACCATATTTATTGAATGTTACAAATACAACTCAAACAACTGCAACTTTGGGTTGGACACAACTACCAAATTTTGGTGGAGGAACGGCGACAGCATGGGAGATTTTGATTTTACCAGCCGGTTCAGCAATACCTACAACTGCTGGAATACCTACTACAGCTAATCCTTATTTAGTAACAGGATTGACACCCGGAACAGCTTATGTTTATTATGTTAGAGCAATTTGTTCTAATTCAGATCAAAGCATTTGGTCAGCATTTAATTTTGCTACAACGCCATTAAATGATGAATGTACCAATGCGACATTTGCAGTCGTTAACCAAAATTTGAATTGTATTCAAACAACTCCTGGAACATTGTCAGGAGCTACACAATCTGCTCAAACAACAACTTGTCCAGGAAATGTTAATGATGATGTTTGGTTTACATTTACTGCAACAGCTGCAACTCACATTATTTCATTTAATAATGCACCAGCAAATGCGGATTTAGATTATGGTATTTTTCAAGGAACTTCTTGCGGGACACTAACGGAAATTGGTTGTAATTCAGGTGCCAATTTAGTTGCTGGAACAACTTATTTTATAAGAGTTTATTCTTCAACCGCAGCACCTCAGTTTACAAACTTCAATCTTTGTATTGGAACACTTCCTTGTACAGAAGCTCCGGCATTTTGTACAGGTCAAACAGTTACTTACGCCAACTCAACAAACATTCCGAGTTTAGGTCAAATAGGTTGTTTATTTACATCTCCCAACCCAGCTTTTTTCTTTTTACAAGTAAATCAAGCTGGACCATTGACATATTTAATTTCTCAAGTTGATAATAATGGAGTTGGACGTGATGTCGATTATGTTGCGTGGGGACCATTTACGGATTTAAATACCGCATGTTCTGGGGTTCCTGCAAATCCATTAGCAGGAATATTGCCAGCTCCAACACCTGCTGCTGGTTGTCCTGGAGGTTTACATGCATGTAGTTATTCTACTGCACCTCAAGAAATAATGTGTATTCCGAATGCACAATTGTGTGAAGTATATGTAATAATGATAACCAACTTTTCTAATCAAGCGGGTTCAGTAACATTTTCACAAACTAATACTGGTGGCGGAACAACTTCTTGCTTCCCGATAAATACATTTAATTATTCTAAAACAATTTATTGTACTAACGAAATACCAAATGCAATTCCTGTTCTTGCAAACGGTGCATCAAATGGTACTTACACTTCAACTCCTGCTGGTTTATCATTAGATTCTGTTACAGGTATTGTAACATTAGCAACAAGTTTGCCAGGAGCTTATATTGTAACAAGTACAACACTAACAAGTACTGGTGGAGCATGTACAAGTATTCCTTCGATTATTACAACACGAACAATAGTTATTGAAGCGCCTGCAACTGGAATTATATCTTATGTTGCTCCTGCAAAATGGTGTAATAACGATACTGTTTCGAAAACTGTAACTTTAGTTGGAACACCAAACGGTTCTTACAGTGCAACTCCAGCAGGATTATCAATAAATCCTTCAACTGGCGCAATTTTACCAGTGGCAAGTGCTCCTGGAATTTATAATGTAGTTTACACAGTAGCCGCAAACCCTTCAGGTGGTTGTCCTACATTTGTATCAGCTCCATTTGAAGTTGAAATTCTTGCTACTCCGATAATAAATGCTCCGAATAATCAAATCGCTTGTTTAAACTATACATTACCAGTTTTGACTGTTGGAAATTATTATACGCTTGCGAATGGTGCTGGAACGCTTATTCCTGCAGGTTCTGTAATCACGAACAGTCAAACAATTCATGTTTTTGCAACTAATACAAATTGTAGTATTAATAAATTTTTTACCGTTACAATCGGTACTGTTATTATTCCAATAACTAGCTTTACCTATCCAGCTCAAGTATGTAAAAATGGAACTAATCCAGTTCCAACAACCGCAACTGGTTTTACAACTGGAGGAATTTATTCTTGCTCAAACCCTTTATTGTCAATTAATCCAAGTACTGGTGTTATCAATTTAACTTCACCAGCCAATACTTATACTATTACTTATACAATAAGTGCAAATACGACAACTTGTTTGTTAGATGGAAGTACAAATTTTGACATTACAATCCTACCTCTTAATACTCCTTTAAACGGTTTTAGTTATGCTATTCCTGTTTGTAAAAATGGCACAAATCCAACTCCAATATTAGAATCGGGTTTTATTGGTGGCGGTGTATTCTCTTGTACAAATCTATTATTAAACATAAATCCGTCTTCAGGACTGATTGATTTATCTAGTAGTCCAGCAGGAACATACACAATTAACTATAATTTACCAGCAAGCACTAACGTTGCAAATTGTTATGCGGCAGTCAGTTCGTCTGCACAAATTATAATTAATCCAGTAATTACATCGGTTTCTACATTGAATTATCCGTTGTCTACAGCTTGTAATTTGGGAGCCAATATGTTACCGACTTTAACAACTATTTTTAGTTCAGATGGAGTTGTGATGACAATACTTCCAACTTTTCCAATAATTATAACTTACAGTGTAACTCCTGTTTCAACAGCTACAAACCCCGGATTAGATTTAAATCCAACAACAGGAGAAATTAATTTAGCTAATAGTCAGCCTGGAAATTATGTAATAACAGTTTCTATAACAGGTAATTCTGGCAATTGTTATGCAGGTTCAATTAAAACCTTTAATTTGAATGTAAATGCTCCAACAATTCAAAACACCGACTTTAATTATATCTCACCAGTTTGCAAGTCTTCAAGTATTAATCCAATACCAAATCCAACACTTGGTTTTGCAACTGGAGGAACTTATAGTTCAACACAAACTGCATTATTGATTAATCCATCAACTGGAGAAATAAATTTAGCGTCTCCTTTCGGAACTTATGATGTGATTTACACCTTAAATTCTGATTCAGTATTGTGTTTAAGTGGTGGTTCTACTACTAAACAAATTACATTGTTGCCTGTTAAAACACCCTTATTTGCTCAAATTACACCAATTTGTCAAGGAACAACTGCACCATTATTACCAACGTTTTCCAACGATACACCCGCTATTACAGGTTCTTGGAATACAGTAATAAACACATCTGCGATTGGATCATTAACTTATACTTTTACTCCAGATCCTAATCAATGTGCTTCAACTACATCAATGTCTATATCTATTGTTGCACCAAGTATTGTGCCTACATTTACTCCAATTGCTCCTATTTGTGAGTCAACAACAACTATTCCAACTTTACCTTTAGTTTCCACAAATACGCCAGCTATAACTGGAAGTTGGTTACCTTCCACAATTACTTCAAATGTTGTTGGAAATAGTATATATAAATTTACTCCAGATGCAGGTCAATGTGCAATTTCTAAGGAGATAACTATTAACACCAAAGCTTTACCAATTTTTGGAATTACACAAGAATGTAAAGGCTCTTCTTACACATTAGATATTGTGCCTATATTAACAGGAGCAACTTATACTTGGACTGGAGCTTCAACCTTAATTGCTTCAGAATCCTCAGCAGTAGTTAACGAACTAGGTAATTACTCATGTGTAGTAACGGTCAATGGTTGTTCTAAAACAGTTATTTTTAACGTAACCAATGTAACTTGTCAAATCCAAAAAGGTATTTCTCCAAATGGAGATAACAAAAATGATGAATTTGATTTGTCAACTTTAAATGTAAAACAGTTAGATATTTTTAATAGATATGGTTCAACCGTTTATTCTAAAACAAGCTATTCTAAAGAATGGGTTGGACAGTCTAATGCAAATGAAATCTTACCAGATGGTACCTATTATTATGTAGTAGAACAAGGAGATGGAACAACCAAAACCGGTTGGGTTTACATCAATAAAGAGAACAAATAAAAAACAAGAAAAACCACAATTATGAACAAAATATATTTAGCAATAACTATTGTTTTACTGAGTTTATCGGGAGTTAATGCGCAGCAAGATCCACAATACACTCAGTATATGTACAATATGAATGTTATAAATCCGGCTTATGCAGGCAGCAAAGAAAACCTATCGTTTGGGTTGTTGTACAGAAAACAATGGGTTAATATTGACGGTGCACCAACCACATTCACACTATCTGGTTCGGCTCCAATTGGAAAAAATGTTGGTGCTGGATTATCGATAATTTCAGACCAAATTGGTCCAGTTAACGAGACTAATGCTTATGGAGATTTCTCTTATACATTGAATCTTGGAGGCGAACACAAACTGGCATTTGGTGTAAAAGCTGGAGGAACTTTTCATAATGTAGGTTTGTTTGATAAAATTGGTAACGGAAATGTTCCTGATAAAAAT